>NZ_JBALNX010000111.1:0-8762 GCF_036962035.1 Bacillus sp. JJ1773 | reverse complement strand
ACTTTCACCCTAGAGATTACACCCATGCCGGGCGCACCACAAAAAGCCTTGCACGATAAACTATCCTGCAAGGCTTTCTATTTGTCATCCTTAAAAGAAACAACTGTAAATATGGTCGTTGTCCTTCTTCACATAGTCAGGATAGGATTCACGACATTTACTTGTCGCTTTGAAGCATCTATCCGCAAAATAACATCCCGGTCCTGGATTTACAGGGGTAGGAGGCTCTCCATCTATCCGGATTGGGTCTTCATTTTCATTAAAATCGATCGAAGCACAATTTGAAATCAAAGCTTGTGTATAAGGGTGCTGAGGATTATGAATTACATCTTCTGTGTCTCCCATTTCTACGATTCTTCCTAAATACATGACTGCTATTTTATCTGAAATATACCTAGCTGCCGCGATATCATGGCTGATGAAGACCATGGCGGTATCATTTTCCTTTGTCAGCTTGATCAACATATTGATAATGTCGGCCCTAACTGATAAATCCAGCATCGATACAGGCTCATCCGCTACCAAAAAAGTCGGATTCAATAACATCGCTCTCAAAATAGAGATTCTTTGTAATTGCCCTCCTGACAATTCATGTGGATACCTAGCCATAAATTCCTCTCCAGGTTTCAATCCAGCATTTTCAAGGGTTGTCCTACAAAGTTCAAAACGCTCCTTTTGTGAAGATCCAATTTTATGAATCTCCAACGGCCTCATCATTAATCTTCCTATTGTATGGCCCGGAGGAAAGGTGTCAAAAGGATTCTGGAAAATCATTTGTAAATTACGTTTGAATGACTTCTTATCTTTTTTAATCAGTTCGGCTGACGAGGACCCATTAATCAAAATATCTCCGTGCGTCGGTGTTTCCAAATGAATAAGTACCTTCCCCAATGTCGATTTTCCACAGCCACTCTCACCGATTACCCCTAATACTTCACCTTTAGCCAGTTTAAAACTGACTTTATCAACGGACTTCACCCAATTTTTAGGTCGTAAAAAAGAAGATCTTTGCTCGAACCATTTGCTTATATTATTTACTTCTAAAACGTTTTGTTCTTCTCTTTTTGTGTTATCCGTTATCGGTTTAGTTCGCTCTTCTGTTTTCATAATATTCACTCCCATGCATATGACAGGCAGACCGTTGGTTCGAACCGACTTCATAGTCCTTCGGAGTAACATTTCGACAAATATCCTTTGCGAAATCACATCTTGGTGCAAAAATACAACCATTTTGCCTTTCTGATAAATCAGGCAGAAATCCTCTAATTCCAGTCAGTTGCTTTTTTTCACCTTTTAACGAAGGAAAGGAATTCAGTAACCCTTGTGTGTACGGATGGGCAGGCTTCGTTAATACGTCCTTAACATTGCCGACTTCCATTACTTTTCCCGCATACATGACGACCACTTTATCACAAGACGTAGCAACAACGGAAATGTCATGTGTAATCATCATTCTCGTCATTTTAATTTTTGTTTCAAGCTTTTTAATTTCCCTCAAAATCTGCCCTTGCGTGACAACATCCAATGCTGTCGTTGCTTCATCCAAAACAATGAATGACGGATTATGAATAAGGCTTAAAGCGATGGAGACCCTCTGCAGCATCCCACCGGATAATTCATGCGGATAAAGGTTGTATACTCGGTCAGATAAGTTTACCATCGTAAAGAGTTTTAGAATTTTCTCTTTGATTACTTTTTTATTTTCATTCGGCTCATGGACTCGATAAATATCCTCTAGTTGACCGCCGATTTTGTGTATCGGGCTGAGGGCATTCATTGATTTTTGGAACACGACCGATATTTCTTTCCACCTAATCTCCTTGTAATCTTTTAAACTCATACTTAAGATGTCTTTTCCTTGGAAATTAATCGTGCCTGATACATCTGCTTTTTTCTCAGACAAAAGCCTGAGAACCGCCATTGCAAGCGTTGATTTTCCAGATCCGCTTTCCCCGACAATCCCTACGGATTCGCCTTCTGCGATTGACAAGGAGACATCGTTAACTGCGTAGACCTTTTCCTTTCTGCCTGTGTATACAACATTTAAGTTTTCTATTTCTAAAATATTCACAACGGAGCTCCTCCTAACTATTCACCTTTACGTTTAGGATTCAGCAAAGTATTCAGACCATCACCAATCAAGTAAAAGCTAACGACTAGAATAACTGTCGCAAGACCGGAGAAGGTAGAAATCCACCAAGCTGATGTCATATAAGCCTTTCCATCAAAAATCATTTGACCCCAGCTGATTAAATTCGGATCTCCTAATCCTAAGAAGCTCAAACCTGCTTCTGTCAATATTGCCCCCGCAACACTAAGTGTCGTGTTGGCAATAACGGGAAAAATGCCATTTGGAATGATATATTTAAAAAGAATAGAGACATGATTTTCTCCAATTGTATCTACACTTTGGATAAACACTCGCTCCTTAAGACTAATCGCTTGGACCCTCATAAGGCGGGCATTGCTCGGCCATGAAGTCAAACCAATTACGATCATCACATTTAGCAAGTTACTGCCGAATAACGCAACAACGATCAAAATTAAGAAGAAAGATGGAATCATTAAAAAGACATTGATGATTTCCGAAATAATTCTGTCCGTTTTTCCACCGAAGTAGCCAGCTGCAGCACCGACCAGCGTACCAATAACACCAGAGATGAGCGCTGAAACCAATCCAATCAAAAGCGATGTTCTTGCCCCATAAAGGATCATGCTGTAAATATCTCTTCCCAAGCCATCCGTTCCAAGCCAGTGATCCTTGCCAGGGGGCTCCAATAAATCATCACCTAATACATATGGATCATGAGTTGCAAGCAAGGGTGCAAATGCAACAACTAGTAAGATGATGAATAAGATAAAAATTCCTGATCTAAGAAGTGAATTTTTTTGGATCGCTGAGAACGACTTTTTAAAGATGGCATCGTTTCTTTTTACAAGTTCCATAAGTCTTTTACCCCTTTCTGAACTACTTTTACATCTGTAGAATCGTATCGGCCCAATTACTTATACCGAATTCTTGGATCGATAAAGGCGTAAACGACATCAGTTACAACCATCATGACAGCAATCGAAACAGACATAATTAAATAGATTCCCATAAGCAACGGGTAGTCTCTGCGCATAATGGCGTCTAACATAAGCCTTCCTGTACCGGGCCATGAAAAGACGATTTCAATTAAGGCCGAACCGGAAACAATATAAGCAAGGGTAAGACCGAATACAGTAACTGTTGGAAGCAATACATTTTTCAAAACGTATTTATTGAAGATTTTCCTCTCACTCATACCAGTAGCCATGAAAGTCGTGACAAAATCCTCGGATTTTACTTGCAGTACGGTGGTCTGTGCAATTTTAAAATAGGTAGGAATTTGAATAAGCGATAGCGTAGCGACAGGTAACACTAAATGCTTCAATATATCCGTATAATAAGGCAAGCCCGTATAATTACTTCGTAAATCCATCATTCCGGAAGTCGGAAGGACATTTAGCCATGAAGCAAAAATCATGATAAACATAATGGCCAACCAGAACGAAGGCATAGAATTAAAAATATACGCCCATCCGGTGATGACCTTATCCCTTTTCGAGCCGTAATGCTGACCGGCATAGAGTCCTAATGCTGTTCCAATAATAAGGGCTATAACGGCTCCAGTAAGGGCCAATAACAAGGATGGACCCATTGTCGCAACAATAAGTTTCATGACTGGTTCATTATAAAGAATGGATTCTCCGAAATCTCCCTTGACCACGTTTTTTAAATAAGATAGTAATTGAATATGGACAGGCTGATCCAAGCCATATTTTTTCTGCAGTTCGCTTATCATTTCTTCAGATGGATTATCTCTTCCCGCTAAAATTCGTATCGGATCACCGGGGGCTGCATGCATAATGAAGAAACTGATGGTCATGACTGCTATAACTGCCAAAAACCCAGTGGATAAGCGTTTAATAATAAACTGTCTCAAATCGTCATACCTTCTTTCTGTATGAACATCAATGGCAATGTAAAAATACATTGCCATTGGTAGATTAATAGAAATACTTACTTGGCCGTATCTAAGATGGAATACTCTGCCGCCGCTACTTCACCGATTCCGTCATCAATCGGGTGACCGGAAATATAATCTTTCATGACAAAGATATACATCCATTCTGTTAACGGAATGACAGGGAAATCTTCAGACATAATTTTTTGGACTTCTTTGTAAATAACTGCACGTTCATCTTGATCCGTAACGCGTAAACCTTCTGCTAGCAGGTTATCTATTTCTGGATTACTATAATTCATCAAGTTCATAGAACCTTCTGTACCTACACGAACAAATAAGCCTTCAGGATCGATGCCATGGTTGCCGCCTAAAATAGTAATTTCATAGTCACCGCTACGGACTTTTTCATCCCATGCAGAGTACTCAAGAGAGGAAATTTTCGATTCAATACCAATTTCCTTTAAATTTGCTTGTACAACTTTAGCCATATCTGCAAAAACCGGGAATTGGAAGATTAGGATTTCCAGGTCTTTTATTCGAACGCCGTTGCTATCAGCGGTTAACCCAGCTTCATCAAGTAATTGCTTCGCTTTTTCAATATCTCTTTCTGGCATGAGATCCTTATCGTTATAAGCCCACTCTACCGCTGGAGTATAAAAGCCTTCTGCCCTCCAGCCATATCCTTTATGCGCTTTTGCTACCAATTCGTCCCGATCGATTGCAAGGGCTAAAGCTTCACGAACCCGAACATCATCCCATGGCTTCTTCGCTGTATTTGCTATCATATATTGTCTTGAATTGGAAAGAGTTTTAACTATTTTTACATCGTCTCGTTTCTCTAATCCCGGTACAGCTGCTGGTGTAATCGCTGAACTGTAGTCAATGACGTCTACTTCCCCATTTAAGAACGACTGTACGACTGTATTTTCGTCTGGGATAACAGAGAAAATTAGCTTATCAAGTTTTGGTGCCCCGCGGAAATAATCTTTATTCGCTTCCAATACAAGACTTACACCACGATTATGTTCTTTCAATTTGAAAGCACCTGTCCCAACTGGATTTTTATTGACCGGATTGGTTACCCAGTCTGTTCCTTCATATAGGTGGGAAGGCATGATCAATGCACCAGATAGAATACTTAAAATCGCTGCATTCGGCTCTTTGAGATTGATCACGACCGTGTCATCATCTGGCGTCTCGATATTGTCAATAGAACCAAGCTGGTTAACGATAAATCCTTTTTCTTTAATGATCGTATCAATGGTCCACTTTACATCTTTGGATTTAAACGGCTCGCCATCATGCCATTTAACTCCCTTAAACAAGTGAAATGTATACTTTTTCCCATCTTCTGAAATATCCCAAGTCTCAGCAAGATCCGGTAAGATATTATAACCGTCATCAATTTTCACTAAAGAATTCATGATATTGGCTGTGATGTACCCAGATCCGCCATCTCCAACATTCGGGTTAAAATGAACCGGGTCAGATCCTAATGCAATAACAACGGACTTTTCACCTTTTTCAGCCTCATTGCTTGCTGGTTTACTAGATTCTACTAACGGATTGGATTTACTGCAGCCGGCAAAGACTAGCATGATCGCAAGTATTGGAAAAATCAAAATTTTCTTCACGGTCAACTCTCCTTAAAAATGATATTTAGTTCTTTAAATAAAAACGTGTACAAATCAACTTCCTCTTCAATTACTTTGGATAGTGGCTTTCCTTGCCCGTGACCAGCATTTTTCTCAACTCTTAGGATGATTGGGTTATTTCCACTTTGTGCTTCCTGTAAAGTAGCAGCAAATTTCTTTGCATGCATCGGCACAACCCGGTCATCGGTATCAGCAGTAGAAATAAGGGTAGGCGGATACTCTGTACCCTTTTTGACATTATGTAAGGGTGAGTAGCTATACAAGAACTTAAAATCATGCTCGCTTTTTTCCGCATTACCAAACTCCGTTGTCCAAAAACGGCCTACTGTGAAACGCTGGAAACGCAGCATATCTGTCACAGGGACTAAGCATAGTGCCGCTCCGAATAATTCAGGGCGTTGCGTTATACATGCCCCAACTAGAAGCCCACCATTACTTGCACCCATAATGGCCAGTTTGTACGAATTGGTATAGTTTTCTTGAATAAGCCATTCCGATGCAGCAATAAAATCATCAAAGCTATTTTGGCGTTTTTCAAAAAGTGCTGCCCGGTGCCACTCTTGTCCATATTCCCCGCCACCACGGATATTTGCGACTGCGTAGATGCCTCCTTGCTCCATCCACATCTTTTGCGATGGAGAATAGGATGGGGTCATACATGCGGTATAGCCGCCGTATCCGTAAAGTAATACCGGATTATCTCCGTTCAATTCCAGCCCTTTTTTATAGGTAAGGAACATCGGAACAATCGTTCCATCTTTTGAAGGGTAAAATACTTGCTTTGTTTCAAATCGTTCAGTCGATTCGCTACCTTGCTTGTAGAAAACATTCATCAATTTTCCGGTTTCGAAGTCATATTTTATTACCTTCAACGAATGGAGGAAGGATGTATAGCTGACAAACATTTCAGATGAAGTGCTTGTCCCTTTAACATCGTTGATTGTAATAAAGTTCGGAAGTGGCAACTCGATTGGTAAACTTCCATCCTTCTCATAAATGGTCATTTTGTAGTGGGCATCATGCATAGTACAAACGATGAACTTGCCGTTCAACATTTTACTGAAGGCAATTGGATCTTCTTTCTCAGAAACTAGCTCTCTCCAATTTTCCTGTGCAGGATTTTCCAAATCTACAGATATCAATTTCCCTTTTGGTGCATAATCATTTGTTTCGAAATAAAATGTTGACCCATCATTGCCTAAGAAAGTGAAGTACGCAGGGACCTTTTCAATTACAGGCTTAAAGATATCGGAACCAGTCAGATGTTTATAATAAATTTCATTTATTGGTTCCGTCCCATGAGTTACATGCAAGATAAGATATTGATGGTCTTCGGTAATAGACGGATAAAATATACGCTCTTTACGATCCGGCTCTTCATAGATCAATTCATCTTCTGTCTGTGAAGTGTTCACCTGGTGAAAATAAACGCGATTATAATAACTGTCCTCTCCAGGATTCACTGTCGAGGGATCAGGATATCGATTATAGAAAAAGCCTGATGAATCCCCACTCCAAGCAAAGCTTGAAAACTTGCACCATTTTAACGTTTCAGGGTAGTCCAAGCCCGTTTTAAGATCTTTGATTTTTACATCTTCCCAATCACTTCCGTTATAGGAGACAGCATAAGCCATCAACGTTCCATCTTGATTGAATGAAATGTTCATAATGGCAGCAGTACCTTCATGACTTAGCTGGTTAGGATCCAAAACCACTTCAAATACATTATCTTCCAATGATAAAGTACGATAGTAGACAGGTTGATTTTGGAGACCGTCATTCTTGAAAAAGTAATAATAATCTCCTTTTTTCTCCGGTGTTGAATATTTCTCATAATCATAGAGCTCTTTGAGCCTCTTATTAATACTTTCCTTTTGAACCTGGCCATCTAATAATGCTCGAGTTCGCTCGTTTTGCATCTCTGTCCACTTTTTGGTATCTGGAAGAGTTTCATCTTCCAGCCAACGATAGGGATCTGCTACTTCAACACCGAAAAAGTTTTCAATAACATGATCTTTTCTAATCGTTTCTTTCAATTGAAATCCCCCTCTCAATTTGTTAAACTCCTATTCCCTGTTGTTAGAATTCCCCAAAGGACAACATGAATCTAGTTTTTCGTTATTTGAAGTTTCTTCAACAGGATTTACCTTCTAGTAAATATGCTGATTATCCAAAGTTTTTATGACTTTAACATTCCCCCTCTCAAGTATCTATGCGTTTCAGATGTTTTTTGATCATATCTCTTTACAGAAACTGCATTCTATAGGATTTGAATAGTTAAAAAATTACAATTATTTATTTAAATAACTGCTAAAAAGGATTCTTTAAATAGATTTAAATGGATTTGCCGATCTTATATAATGACGTTTAATTGAATTTTTTATTTCTTCTTTATCTCCAATTTTAATCGTATTCAAAATTCTTTCATGGGCGGGACGCTGATCTTTAGAATCTGCTAACTTCAAATTATATGTTGAGGTAAAAATGACAACATTCGCACTCCAGAATGTTGACCATACATCGTAAAGCCTTTCATTTCCTGATTCCTTAATTATTTTTGTATGGAAAAGCTCGTCCAATTCAACTAGACGATAAATTTCCCTTTCTTTTGAGGACGCATCCATTTCCTCGAGTAAGCTATCCATTTCTTGAATCGTTTCCATTTTATATTTACCATCACAAATATCCACTGCCAGCATCTCCAAATGTGCTCTAATTAAATAAATATCTTCTACCTCTTTGGCATCAATTGTCCGGACAGTACATCCTTTATTGGATTTGTATTCAATCAAACCCTCGTGCTCAATTTGACGCAGTGCCTCTCTAATCGGGCCCCTACTAATTTCCAAATCCTTTGCAATTTCTGATTCAATAATTCTACTTCCAGGCAATAATTCACCTTTAATAATTTTATTTCTAATGATGGTTACAACATTATCCTTTAAAGTTGGGTACACAATTTTGTTGTTCATACCAATCTATCCATCCTTTAGTCATTTACAGTAGACAATCGTTAAAATTGTAGATTGTCAACAATCTACAATTTCAGTAATTAAAAGCATTATATAATAGAAAAAATGACAAAACAATACATAATAACTGAATTGTTTTAAAA
>NZ_JBALNX010000110.1:0-21677 GCF_036962035.1 Bacillus sp. JJ1773 | reverse complement strand
GGATTATTTTATTCATATGTAAGATTATTCTTCTCCCATTCAAGTGGCTTTTGTTATTATTTTGGAAAGTTTTGCCGAAAGGTCTTAAAAAATCAGTCGAGAAGATTTATAATAGAATGGCAGGAGTTTTACGAAAGATAAAGAATCATTTAACTAAGTGGATAACAATCCTGAAAAAATATAAAAAGTAAGGAGGGGTGCGAAATGGGGGCTATCAAGAAAAGAAATGTAGCCAAAATTCATACAAGCTATGTCAAGCAGCAGGAGGCCGAAGAAATTCATGCTGGAAGGAAGAGACGACTCTTATATAGAAGATTAACAGTCTTCTTCACGGGTGCCATCGCTCTATCCTTTTTCATGATATCCACGCTCGTTTCGCAATCCTCATCGATCGAAGCAAAGACAGTGGAGAAACAGAAGCTAGAACAGGAATTGGCTTTATTAGAGAAAAAGGAAATGGCCCTTGAGGAGGAAATTGTCAAGCTGAATGATGATGAATACATAGCCAAGCTTGCTAGAAAGGATTACTTCCTTTCGGATAACAATGAGGTCATTTTTAATTTGCCGGAGTTAAAGGAAAAAGAGGAAAAAAAGGATTCAACTTCTAATTAGCCCTTGTATTGAACTCTTTTCTTAAGTTCGGTATAATATGTAGTAAGTATTTTTATATCTTTCAAGGAGGCAATTTCTTTTTATGTCAATCGAAGTGGGCAGCAAGTTACAAGGAAAGGTAACAGGAATTACAAATTTCGGAGCGTTTGTGGAGTTACCGGAAGGCTCAACAGGTCTGGTGCACATTAGCGAGGTCGCTGACAATTATGTGAAGGACATTAATGATCACCTTAAAGTTGGCGACCAGGTCGAAGTGAAAGTTATTAATGTCGAAAAGGATGGAAAGATCGGTCTTTCCATTAAAAAGGCAAAGGATCGGCCTGAAAGACCAGATAGACCAGATAGACCGGAAAGACCTGAAAGAGGCGAAAGAAGAGAGTCTAGAGGACATTCACATTCTCAACGTCCACGTCAAGGCAGAGCAAACGATAATCGTCCATCAAGAGAAAATTTCGAATCTAAAATGGCTCGTTTCTTAAAGGATAGTGAAGATCGTCTGTCATCATTAAAACGTAATACTGAATCGAAGCGTGGGGGAAGAGGCGCTAGACGAGGTTAACTTGCTGCTTAGTTGATATATATTTTTAATTTTGCAGGGTTGAACGTTTATGATTCCCATTCAAGACAAGTCGTAAAGGACTTGTCTTTTTTATGCTTTTATAGAACATTTTGTTTCCTTTTTGTGCTTTACGGGGAAATGAGTCGAACGAAAAATAGAAGCCTGTCCGCTTTTTTGACAAACTTCTAGCCCCATTGAATTTATAATAAGCAATACGATAAAGGATGGGGAGTGTAATAAAATGGAAAAGGTAGAAAGGAATTTAGTCGAGCCGATCGGAGAAGTAAATTTAGACAGACCAAAATTGGAATTCGCAAAGGGATTGAATAAATTTCAGTTAGGGATGGAAACCTTTTTCTTCAAAAAGGGCTATCTTCTGTTGTTGATTGGTTTTTTACTTGGCAGAGCGTTAATTTTGGCCAAGCTTACTCCTTTTAGTCTCCCGTTTTTTGCTGCGGTTTATTTCATTCGAAGGGATAAAGCCCCCCTCGCATTAGTTGGATTAATTGCTGGTGCTGCTACGATTTCTATCCCAAATGCGGCTTCCGCTTTTGGAATTACCTTTATGTTTCTATTTGTCTTTCGAATAGCAAAAAAGTGGCTTCATAATGAAATGCGAGCATTGCCATTTTTTGTATTCCTTACATTGTTAGGCGGAAAACTATTAGAGGATTTTATTTTAACAAAAACGCTGACCGTCTATGACGGAATGATGGCAGGGGTGGAAGCAAGCCTTGGCTTCATCCTCACACTTATTTTTATCCAAAGCATTCCGCTTTTATCGATAAGCAAACGCCGGCAATCATTGAAAACAGAAGAAATTGTCTGCTTAATCATTATGCTCGCTTCCGTTATGACGGGTACGATTGGCTGGACGGTCTACGATCTTTCTGTTGAACATATTATGTCGAGATATCTAGTCCTGCTTTTTGCCTTTGTTGCCGGAGCAACTGTAGGGTCGACAGTCGGAGTAGTAACAGGCTTAATCTTCAGCCTTGCGAATGTTTCCAGCTTCTATCATATGAGCTTGCTTGCGTTTGCGGGCCTTCTTGGAGGTCTATTAAAAGAAGGGAGAAAAATAGGCGTTGCCGCTGGATTGTTGATTGCTACACTATTAATTGGGATGTATGGAGAAGAAAGCAGTAATCTACTAAAAACAGTTTTGGAAACGTCTGCTGCTATTTTCCTGTTCCTTCTAACCCCTCAAGCATTGTCAACCAAGCTCGCAAAGAGTATTCCAGGTACACCTGAGTATGCCGCTGAACAGCAGCAGTATATACGGAAAATGCGTGATGTTACTGCTCAAAGGGTGGCTCAATTTTCAAATGTCTTTCAAGCGCTTTCAAAAAGCTTTTCATCCTATGATGAGCCGACCGAATGGGAAGAAGATAAATCCAACCGGGAGCTTGATTACTTTTTAAGCAATGTAACAAGTAAGACGTGTCAATCGTGCTTTAAAAAGGACCATTGCTGGACAAGAAACTTTGATACAACATATGCCTATATGGAAGAGATTATGAATGATTTGGATGAAAATCATGGCGAACTTTCACCACGAC
This sequence comes from Bacillus sp. JJ1773, assembly GCF_036962035.1. Lineage (NCBI taxonomy): Bacteria > Bacillati > Bacillota > Bacilli > Caryophanales > Bacillaceae > Bacillus > Bacillus sp. JJ1773. The sequence goes on along the minus strand of NZ_JBALNX010000110.1, from coordinate 18,947 downwards.
TTTCAAGAGAATGGGAGAAGCATTGTACAAGGTCGAAGAAAGTGACAGAAACAATCCAGCAAGAGCTCACCTTTTACTATGCAAATCAAAAGCTTAAGAAGCAGGTTCAGGAAAGCAGAAAGCTAGTTGCCGATCAATTACGCGGTGTTTCAGAGGTGATGGGGGATTTTGCAAAGGAAATTCAAAGAGAGCGGGAAAATCATCATAAGCAGGAGGAGCTTATTTTAGAGGCTTTACAGGATTTTGGGATCCATATAGAACAAGTTGAGATTTACAGCCTTGAACAAAGAAATGTCGATATTGATATGACCATCCCATACTGCCAAGGGCACGGGGAGTGTGAGAAGCTGATTGCTCCGATGCTTTCAGATATTTTGGGAGAATCGATTGTTGTGAATTCGGAGGAATGTTCCACTTATCCGAATGGGTTTTGCCATGTTACTTTTCGATCAGCGAAGGCGTTTACGGTGGAAACGGGGGTTGCGCATGCTGCAAAAGACGGAGGGTTTATCTCAGGTGACAGCTACTCTACGATCGAATTGGGCTGCGGGAAATTTGCGATAGCCATTAGTGATGGAATGGGCAATGGAGAGCGGGCGCATATAGAAAGCAAAGAAACGCTTCAGCTTTTACAAAAAATCCTGCAATCAGGCATTGAGGAAAAGGTGGCGATTAAATCAGTCAACTCTGTCTTAACCTTGCGAACAACAGATGAAATATTCTCAACCTTAGACTTAGCGATGATTGATCTCCAAAACGCGGGAGTTGAATTTCTCAAAATAGGCTCCACCCCAAGCTTTATTAAACGAGGATCTAAAATTCTAAAGGTCGAAGCTAGTAATCTCCCAATGGGCATATTTCAAGAGTTTGAAGTAGATGTTGTGAGTGAGCAGCTAAAGGCCGGTGATCTATTAGTGATGATGAGTGATGGAATCTTTGAAGGGCCGAAGCATGTAGAAAACTTCGACTTGTGGATGAAGAGAAAAATAAGCGAGTTAAAAACGGAGAATCCGCAGGACGTAGCTGATTTGATTATGGAGGAGGTCATCCGATCAAGATCCGGACACATTGAAGACGACATGACAGTAGTTGTAGCCAAAATTAAACATAATACGCCAAAATGGACAAGTATTCCTGTCCATGCATTACGTAAAAAAGCCAATTAGTTAATTTAACCTAAATCATCCGAAAATATGTATAATTCCCCTCCTTAGAGACGAAAATGGAGATAGATTTAAAAATGGAGGGGAGACCTTTATGAAAACCGGTACGTTAAAGCAAATATTACTGATAACTGATGGATGCTCTAACCAAGGCGAGGATCCGATGGCGATGGCTGCCCTGGCAAAAGAGCAAGGAATTACAGTAAATGTCATTGGAGTTATGGAAAAAGACGTAATAGATGAAAAGAGCATGAGTGAAATTGAAGGGATTGCCATGTCAGGAGGAGGCATCAGTCAGATTGTCTATGCCAAGCAGCTTTCCCAAACGGTCCAAATGGTTACGAGGAAAGCGATGACACAAACACTTCAAGGAGTTGTAAACCGTGAATTGCAGCAAATTCTTGGGGGAGCGAAAACAGTTGAGGATCTTCCGCCTGATCAAAGAGGCGAGGTCATGGAGGTTGTCGATGAGCTTGGAGAAACCGTTGAGCTTGAGGTGCTTGTTTTAGTGGATACGAGCGCTAGTATGGCACATAAGCTCCCTACCGTAAAGGAAGCATTGCTAGATTTATCGTTAAGCCTGAATGCACGTTCTGGAGAAAATCGTTTTTCAGTCTTCGTATTTCCGGGGAAAAAGAAGGAAGTCGAAAAGCTTCTGGATTGGTCCCCTAATCTAGGTGCCCTAACAAGTATTTTCGGGAAATTAACAACAGGCGGCATTACCCCGACTGGCCCTGCCATACGCGAAGCTTTATCTCAATTCAAGAAAAAACGCTCATTAAGGAGTCTGCTTTCCCGTGATGATGAATCATTCTTTGAAGAATCAATTTAAACTTAAACTTGGCACGGTGATCGAAGGAAAGTGGCATCACAATCGGTATACGATTTTAAAGGAGCTTGGTTACGGGGCAAATGGCATCGTGTTTTTAGCTAATTCCGGAGGTCAGCGAGTTGCATTAAAAATGAGTGATAACGGAATGTCCGTAACATCAGAGGTAAATGTACTAAAATCCTTTGCAAAGGTCCCAGGCTCCGCCCTTGGACCTTCTTTGCTTGATGTCGATGATTGGATATGGAAAGGCAGGCAAATATCTTTTTATGTAATGGAATACATCGAAGGACCAGATCTTTTAACGTTTATTCAGGAAAAGGGGCCATCCTGGACAGAGGTTGTCGTTCTCCAGCTCTTAAGTGATTTACATAAGCTACACGAAAGCGGATGGGTATTTGGCGACCTTAAACCAGAAAACTTAATTGTAACAGGACCGCCGCCTAGAATTCGTTGTATCGATGTTGGCGGCACAACGATACAGGGGAGGGCCATTAAGGAATTTACGGAGTTTTTTGATCGGGGGTATTGGGGGCTTGGTTCAAGAAAGGCTGATCCTGCCTATGATCTTTTCGCAGTTGCGATGATTCTAATAAATATTGCCTATCCGAAAAGGTTTCACAAAACATCAGGAGATTTGAAACAGCTCATTTTTATGGTGAGGCAAAAGAAAGAGCTTTTGAAATTCGAAGGCGTTATCTTACATGCTCTACAGGGGAAGTTTACTTCAGCAGAAGAAATGCGACAATCCATTTTACAACTGAACCAGCAGCCAGAACCAAAGCCTCAAAAAGTAAATAGAGCCCCGCAAAGGAAGCAAACACAAGTACAAACAAATAATACTACAGTTAGTCGTCAATCCTATATAAGGAAGAAAAAGAGGGGAGGCGTTCTGGAAACCATTCTAATCTTTCTAATCATTTCCCTTTTATATGTCATTTATATATATGGACAATTAGTGTAATTTTTGAAAAGAACATCGTGAAAATGTTATGCTGTAAGTAAAATCAAGAAGGAAGAATCATATGCTAGATGCCAAAGTAAGAGCATTTCTTCAGCGTAAAGGCTTGGAGCTGGACAATAAGAAGCTTTTGATAGGGGTTTCAGGCGGGCCTGATTCATTGGCCCTTCTTCACTATTTATGGAGCAAAAAAGATCAGTTTAATCTTCAAATTATCGCTGCTCATGTTGATCACATGTTTAGAGGAGATGAATCATTAGCAGAAGCAAAATTCGTTCAGCAGTTTTGCGAAGCGAGAAAGATTCCGTTTGAAATGGAACAGGTGAATGTTCCGCAATACATACAAGAAACAGGAAAAAGCTCACAGATTGCAGCAAGAGAGTGCAGATACCGCTTTTTTGAAAAAGTAATGAGTAAGCATAAAACAGATTATCTCGTTTTAGGCCACCACGGAGATGATCAGGTTGAAACTATTCTTATGAGGCTAACAAGAGGAAGTTCGGGGGAAGCTAGGGCAGGAATAGCTTTTTTTAGGCCCTTTGGCAATGGGCAAATCCTCCGCCCCTTTTTATGTCTAAATAGATGGCAAATAGAAATGTATTGTCTGGAGCATGATTTGGACCCGCGACGAGATCCTAGCAATGAAAAGGGGATTTACAGCCGAAACCGCTTTCGTAAGGAAATTATGCCTTTCCTTAGAAAGGAAAATCCCCAGGTTCACGAGCATTTTCAGCGTTTTAGTGAAGAAATTCAAAGCGATGAGTTTTTTTTGCAGGAATTAACTGTCCAAAAAATGAATAAAGTAATGGAAAAGAAATCTGCTCAGGAAATAATCCTGAATATAAAGGACTTTCAAGCAATGCCAATGCCTTTACAAAGGAGAGGTATTCAACTAATATTAAACTATCTTTATAAGAAAAAACCTGCATCTCTATCTGCATTACATACAGAAAATGTTTTTTCATTAATGAGCAGTCCTCATCCATCCGGAACCCTTCATTTCCCAAGCGGTTTGAATATTGTACGTTCATACGAAAGATGTCATTTTCTATTTCGTTCTCATCCTGTACAATCTTATCGTTTTGAAATAGCTGAACCCGGAAAAGTTAGCTTGCCTAACGGCAGCAGTATCGCATTTGAATATACCTATGGTTCAGATGGGAGCTTAAAGCCTCACACCCTTCTATTAGATCGGAACTCCATCTCCTTGCCGATTGTTATTCGTACTAGAGAAAATGGAGACCGTATGACATTGAAAGGTATGCAGGGGTCGAAGAAGGTTAAGGACATTTTTATTGATAAGAAGATGCCGTTGACGGAGCGAAATACTTGGCCGATTGTAACGGATAGCAAAGGTGAAATCCTGTGGATACCAGGGATAAAGGAATCTCAATATTCCATCGGTTACCATCCTGATTCTAGTTATATCCTTTTATCTTATATGGAAAAATGATTTTGATGAATGTATGACAGTAAGTATAGAATTACATTTTATTACAAGCAATGAACTTCTAGGGGGCTCACGAAAGATGAAAAATGATATTGAAAAGGTACTAATTTCAGAAGAAGAAATTCAGGAAAAAATAAAAGCCCTTGCCGCAGAGCTTACAGAGGAGTACAAGGATCGCTTTCCTCTTGCCATTGGCATTTTAAAAGGGGCAATGCCTTTTATGGGTGATCTGTTAAAGCGTATGGACACTTATTTAGAAATGGACTTTATGGATGTTTCCAGCTACGGGAATTCCACTATTTCTTCGGGAGAGGTCAAAATTGTAAAGGATTTGGATACTTCAGTTGAAGGCAGGGACATTCTAATTATTGAAGATATTATCGATAGCGGCTTAACTTTAAGCTACTTAGTTGATTTATTCCGCTACCGTAAGGCAAAGTCCATTAAAATTGTCACTTTACTTGATAAACCAACAGGACGAAAAGCCGATCTTCATGCAGATTATGTTGGCTTTATTGTTCCTGATGAATTTGTCGTAGGCTATGGTTTGGACTATGCTGAAAAGTATCGTAACCTGCCATATATTGGCGTTCTTAAGCCGGAAATATATAGTAACAACAATTAAGCAGAAAAATCAAGTTAATAATGAGGATGCTTTATTTACTTCTAGAATTTTTCCAGTCTTATGAAGGGTAATTCCTTGAATTGTCGCAATTCACTATGCTACTATACATTATAGTTTGTTAACCGTGGGAGGAGGTAAGGGATGAATCGGATCTTCCGGAACACCATCTTTTATTTATTGATATTTTTAGTCATTATAGGTGTTGTCAGCTTTTTTAACGGCAATAATGAGCCGACTGAACAAATTTCTTACGATAAATTTGTTACTTACTTAGAAAGTGGAGAAATAACGTCTATTACCATGCAGCCGGAAAGAGGCGTTTATGAAGTAAGAGGCCAGCTTGAAGGCTATGAAAAAGGGAAGTACTTCCTAACTTACGTGGTGAATAGTGATAATATCCTTGACCGTATTGATGCACTTGCGCAGAAATCGGAAGTAGATTTTCAGCCAGCGAAGGAAACGAGCGGCTGGGTCACATTTTTCACGTCCATTATTCCATTTATCATCATCTTCATTTTATTCTTCTTCTTGCTGAACCAAGCACAGGGTGGTGGCAGCCGTGTGATGAATTTCGGTAAAAGTAAAGCAAAGCTTTATGATGAGAGTAAGAAGAAAGTCCGCTTTAAAGATGTTGCGGGCGCAGATGAGGAAAAACAGGAGCTTGTAGAAGTTGTTGAATTCTTGAAGGACCCTAGAAAGTTCTCTGAATTAGGCGCAAGAATTCCTAAAGGGGTTCTGTTAGTTGGTCCTCCAGGAACTGGTAAAACGTTACTTGCACGTGCTGTTGCAGGTGAAGCAGGAACACCGTTCTTCTCCATTAGCGGATCAGACTTCGTTGAAATGTTTGTCGGGGTCGGTGCTTCACGTGTCCGTGATTTATTTGAAAATGCGAAAAAGAATGCACCATGTATTATCTTTATTGATGAAATTGATGCGGTTGGTCGTCAGCGTGGCGCAGGACTTGGCGGCGGTCATGATGAACGTGAACAAACGCTTAACCAGTTACTAGTTGAAATGGATGGATTCGGTGCAAATGAAGGGATTATTATCGTTGCAGCGACAAACCGTCCAGATATCTTGGACCCAGCCTTACTTCGTCCAGGACGCTTTGACCGCCAAATCACAGTGGACCGCCCTGATGTTAAGGGTAGAGAAGCTGTTCTTAAAGTGCATGCTAGAAATAAACCTTTAGATGACTCAGTGAACCTAAAGGCTATTGCACAACGCACACCAGGCTTTTCTGGTGCAGATTTAGAGAATTTATTAAACGAAGCCGCACTTGTAGCAGCTCGTTCAAATAAGAAAAAGATCGATATGTTAGATATTGATGAGGCGACAGATCGTGTCATTGCCGGTCCTGCTAAGAAAAGCAAAGTTATTTCGAAAAAGGAAAGAAATATTGTTGCGTTTCATGAAGCTGGCCATGTTGTAACTGGTGTTGTGCTTGAGGATGCAGAAATGGTTCATAAGGTTACTATTGTCCCTCGTGGCCAGGCTGGCGGATATGCCGTTATGCTTCCAAAAGAAGACCGTTTCTTCATGACGAAGCCAGAGCTTCTTGACAAAATTGTCGGATTGCTCGGCGGACGTGTCGCTGAAGAAATTGTATTCGGTGAAGTAAGTACTGGAGCCCATAACGACTTCCAGCGTGCAACAGGGATTGCGCGCAGAATGGTGACTGAGTTTGGAATGAGCGATAAGCTTGGTCCGCTGCAATTCGGTCAATCACAAGGCGGCCAAGTATTCTTAGGAAGAGATTTCAACAACGATCAGAACTATTCTGATGCCATTGCCTATGAAATTGACTTAGAAATTCAGCGTATTATTAAAGAAAGCTATGAAAAGGCAAGAAAGGTTCTTACAGAAAATCGCAAGAAGCTAGATCTGATTGCCAATACCCTGCTTGAGGTTGAAACGCTTGATGCAGAGCAAATTAAGCATTTAATGGATCATGGAACACTGCCGGATCGCCCTGTCTCTAAGGAAGATGAATCATCTTCAAATGACGTTAAAGTAAATATTAACGTCAATAAAGAGGACAATGCGGTTACTGGAGAGATCCAAGAGACAAGAGAAAATTCATCGCCTGCGGAAATGGAAGACCCACCTGCAATTGGCGAAGATAAAAAAGAATAGTCTGGCAAAAGCGCCCGCTTTGGGCGCTTTTTTATTTCTCATTACACCATCCCATTCAAGTTATGTTATGATGTTTTCAGTGAAAATGCTGTTAATAGCAACTTAAAACTCAAATATAAAAGTGGTGAGAAAATTGATATTTGTTTTTGATATAGGGAACACGAATATGGTATTAGGTGTATATGATGGGGACGAGCTGAAATACCATTGGCGAATAGAGACAAACCGGCATAAAACAGAAGATGAATACGGGATTGTGATAAAATCCCTGTTTGAACATGTAAACCTAACGTTTGCCGATATAAATGGAATCATCATTTCCTCTGTTGTCCCGCCAATCATGACAGCTCTTGAGCGAATGTGTGAAAAGTACTTTCATATCAAACCGCTGATTGTTGGCCCTGGAATCAAGACCGGTTTAAATATTAAATATGAAAACCCAAGAGAGGTTGGAGCGGATCGAATTGTGAATGCTGTTGCAGCGATTCATGATTATGGCAGCCCGCTCATTATTGTCGATTTTGGCACGGCTACAACCTACTGTTATATTAACGAAAAGAAACAATACATGGGCGGTGCAATTGCCCCTGGTATTGGCATTTCAACGGAGGCCCTATATTCGAGAGCAGCCAAGCTTCCTCGAATTGAAATTGCCCGTCCTGAGGGCATTATTGGGAAGAATACCGTTTCTGCGATGCAAGCAGGAATTTTATTTGGTTATGTTGGCCAAGTAGAGGGAATTGTAAAAAGGATAAAAGAACAGGCAAAAGAAAGCCCTACGGTAATTGCTACTGGAGGATTAGCAGGGTTAATTGCGAAAGAATCAGCCGCTATTGATATCGTTGATCCATTTTTAACACTAAAAGGGCTACAGCTGATTTATAAGCGTAATATGGAAACGGCAAAATAAAAGAACAGTGTGTTAAAGCAACAGAAAGGGGCTTACAAATGAGTGATTATTTAGTAAAAGCAATTGCATATAATGGACAAGTTCGCGCATATGCCGTTCGTACGACAGAGACGATTGGAGAAGCTCAAAGACGGCATAAGACATGGCCGACTGCATCTGCCGCACTAGGCAGGGCTATGTCCGCAGGTGTGATGATGGGAGCTATGTTAAAAGGTGAAGAGAAAATCACTATTAAAATTGAAGGCGGCGGCCCAATCGGCCCCATTTTAGTAGATAGTAATTCCAGGGGTGAGGTGCGTGGGTATGCGACTCATCCGCAAACCCATTTTGACTTAAATGAACAGGGCAAGCTTGATGTCCGCCGCGCGGTCGGCACTACGGGGTCATTAACGGTTATCAAGGATATCGGAATGAAAGAAAATTTTTCAGGTCAGGTTCCGATTGTCTCAGGTGAATTAGGAGAAGATTTCACGTATTACTTCGTCACCTCAGAGCAAACACCATCATCCGTTGGGGTAGGCGTTCTAGTAAATCCAGACAACACGATCCTTGCTGCAGGCGGATTTATTGTGCAGCTAATGCCTGGAACGGAAGACGAGACGATTAGTCAAATTGAAAATAGATTAAAAACGATTCCTCCAGTATCTAAGCTAATTGAGCAGGGTTTAACGCCTGAGGAGTTGTTGGAAGAGCTTTTAGGAAAAGAAAATATTAAAATTCTAGAAAAACTGCCTGTATCCTTTACTTGCACATGTTCAAAAGAGAGATTTGGAAATGTTATCACTAGTTTAGGCGCTGAGGAAATACAGGATATGATCGATAAAGAAGGAAAAGCAGAAGCACAATGCCATTTCTGCAATGAAATATATCATTATTCAAAGGATGAATTAGAGGGATTAAAACGAGAAGCAGATTAGACGGCTTTGGAGGAGAATGAATTGAAGAGGGAGAGGCTGAAGAAGGATAAGTTGCGTTTCATTATTGTTGGACTAATTTTGCTAAATTGCTTAACGATTGCTCTTTTTCTTGCAAAAGGCAGCTCAGGAAATCATGAAACCGTGGCGACCATTGGTAAAGAGAAGATTACTCGGCAGGATTGGCTAAGTGAAATGGAATCACGATATGGGAAAGAGGTTTTAAAAGAGCTTATTGACCAAAAGGTGATTGAAACAGCCGGGAAAAAGTACGCCGTTAACATATCAGATAAAGCAGTTGAACGTGAATTAAATATGTTCAAAACGATGTACGGGTCTTCTGGCGGCTATCAAGCGTCTGACGAGAATAAATGGAGACAGCAAATAAAAAGCAGTCTTATGCTTGAAGAACTTTTAACAAGAGATGCAAAAATCTCGGAAAAAGAAATAAAAAGTTATTACGAAAAAAATAAAAGCCAATTTAACTTGCTTGACTCCTATCATATTTCTCAAATCATTGTCAAAACAAAGAAAGAGGCGGACCAGACTATAAAGGAATTGGATCAGGGCTCTAGCTTTTCTGTACTGGCGATGGAGCGCTCGATTGATGAATTCACAGCTAATTTTGGCGGGGATGCCGGGTATATTAACGAGGATACTGAACGCTATTCGAAATCCTTTATTGATGAGATTAAAAACCTTAAGCCAGGCAGTTGGAGCAAGGCAATTAAGATGGATGACGGTTATGCCATTGTCATGCTTCATGAGCATGTCAGAGGAAAAGAATACTCCTATAAGGAAGTGAAAGACCAAATCCGCCGACAAATTGCCTTAGAACAAATGGATACTCCTGTTTCTGCAAGGCCTCTTTGGAATGAATTAGATGTAGAATGGTTTTATGGGAAAACAGAAGCACATTAGAATACCTTTAGAGATGACTCAGGACGAGCTGAGTCATCTTTTTTCTGCGGAAAATATAATCTTAGGATACAGGCATGATTTGTGATGAAGAAGGATAGTTTATAGAAGAATAGGCGAAAGTATGAAATTATGTAAAAATCAGCCTTTTTTCATAGAAAACATTTGACATGAACGCTTATAAGTATTAAATTTTAATTAAACCAATAAATATACTCGGATTAAGGAGTGGGGAAAATGCCTCGTTTAGCAAATTCAATTGCAGAACTAGTAGGTCAAACACCGATTGTTAAGCTTAATCGACTTGTAGATGAAAATAGTGCAGATGTGTATGTCAAATTAGAATATATGAACCCTGGAAGCAGTGTAAAGGATCGTATCGCCTTAGCCATGATTGAAGCGGCAGAAGAAAGTGGCGCCTTGAAGGAAGGTTCAACCATTATTGAGCCTACGAGCGGCAACACTGGAATTGGTCTTGCGATGATTGCAGCTGCAAAAGGCTATAAGGCTATACTCGTCATGCCAGAAACAATGAGTATGGAGCGCCGTAATCTTCTTCGTGCCTATGGTGCAGATTTAGTGTTAACTCCAGGACCTGAAGGAATGAATGGGGCTATCCGAAAGGCTGATGAACTAGCGAAAGAGCACGGGTATTTTATGCCTCAGCAATTCGAAAATCCGTCCAACCCAGAAATTCATCGCCGTACAACAGGGAAAGAAATTGTCGAGCAGATGGGTGATCAGCTTGATGCCTTTATTTCAGGTATCGGTACGGGTGGAACGATCACTGGTGCGGGCAGCGTACTTCGTGAAAAATATGATAATATTAAAATTTATGCAGTTGAACCAACTGATTCACCGGTTCTCTCAGGTGGAAAGCCTGGTCCGCATAAAATCCAAGGAATTGGTGCTGGGTTTGTTCCGAAGGTTCTTAATACGGAAATCTATGATGAAGTCCTTAAGATTTCGAATGATGAGGCATTTGAATATGCACGTCTTGCAGCGAAGGAAGAAGGAATTCTTGGCGGAATTTCCTCAGGAGCTGCTATCTCCGCTGCGTTAAAGGTAGCGAAGGAGCTAGGTAAAGGAAAGAAGGTTCTTGCCATCCTTCCGAGTAACGGGGAACGTTATTTAAGTACACCGCTTTATCAATTTGAAACAGAATAATTAACATAAAGCAATAGCTTAGTCTTAGCTGTTGCTTTTTTTTGTTTTTCCTCTAAGCAATCTTCATGTATGATGGAAAAAGATAAATATGTAGAGGTGAAAATCCTGTGAAAAAATTCAACATACACGCAAAAAAAATCCCTTTTTCTTTTGATTTATTTTTTACGCAATACCGGCATCTTGCTGAAGGTAAGCAGCATCATGTCATATTGGAAAGCGGGAGAGGGGGTCAATACAGCATCGCTGCGTTTGACCCTGATGCCGTGCTAATCGGGAAGCAATCGAAATTAGAAGTGATCCAATCAGATGGAAAACAGGTGCTAGAAGGCAATCCCCTGCACTTACTGAAAGATTGGATGAGCCAGTACGAGGTTGAAAGAGTAGATGGGCTGCCTGACTTCCAAGGTGGAGCCATTGGTTTGATCAGCTATGATTATGGCCGTTACATTGAGCGTTTGCCGAATATCGCGGAGGATGATCTGCAAATTCCTGACATCCATTTCCTAACTTTTAAAGAATGGTTTGTGTTTGATAAAGTACATAATGTTTTATGGATCATGTTTTTGTATGGGGATAATGAAGATGAGCAATCATTGGAAAAGAAAGCGAAAGAATGGGAGTCCCTTTGGACGAAAGAATACCCTTCATTACTCAAGAACAAGCCTCGGAATGTAGATGATCAGCTTGAAGTTTCCGTAAGTGAAGGGGAATTTATTCAAGCTGTTGAAAAAGTGCAGGATTATATCTCTCAGGGAGATGTTTTCCAAGTAAACCTCTCTGTTCGTCAAAGCCGGCCAATACGGGTCGAGGGCATTGATGTTTATGATCAGCTAAGGGTGCTCAATCCATCTCCGTATATGGGCTATTTTCACACGCCTGAGTACCAGCTTGTCAGCGGTTCGCCTGAATTATTAATTAAGAAAAAGAATCAGGAAGTAAGCACTCGTCCAATCGCTGGTACTCGTTCTCGGGGCAGAGATGAGGCGGAGGATATGAAACTTGCGAATGAACTAATTGAAAATGAGAAAGAGCGGGCTGAGCATGTGATGCTTGTCGACTTGGAAAGAAATGACCTAGGGCGTGTATGCGCGTTCGGTTCTGTTGAAGTAAATGAATTCATGGTCATCGAAAAATATTCCCACGTCATGCACATCGTTTCGAATGTCAGAGGAGAGCTTGCTGAAGGCAAGGATGGCTTTGACTTAATAGATGCTGTATTCCCCGGAGGAACGATTACGGGTGCTCCGAAAATTAGGACGATGGAAATTATTGAGGAACTGGAACCTGTAACAAGAGGACCATATACAGGTTCATTAGGATGGATTAATTTTAACGGGGATGTTGAACTGAATATCATCATCCGCACGATGATTGTTAAAGAAGGAAAAGCACATGTACAAGCAGGTGCAGGAATAGTTATTGATTCAAATCCCAAAAATGAATATGAAGAATCCTTGAAAAAAGCCATTGCCCTTTGGAAAGCGAAAGAAATGGCTGAACAGGAAGCAGGTGCACCAAAATGATTCTGATGATTGATAATTATGATTCATTTACGTATAACCTTGTTCAATATCTTGGTGAGATTGGCGAGGAATTACTCGTGAAAAGAAACGATGAAATCACCATTGAAGGGATCGATCAGCTGAAGCCAAAGTTTCTGATGATCTCACCAGGCCCATGCAGTCCGAATGAGGCGGGTATAAGCTTAGAAGCGATTGAGTCCTTTGCTGGCAAGATCCCAGTATTCGGCGTATGTCTAGGGCACCAATCGATTGCACAGGTATTTGGCGGGGAAGTTGTTCAGGCTGAAAAGCTCATGCACGGGAAAACCTCTGAAATTTATCATGATGGAAAAACCATTTTTGAAGGTTTGCCTAATCCATTTCCAGCAACTAGGTACCATTCCTTAATCGTTAAAAAGGAAACCCTTCCTTCATGCTTAGAAGTGTCTGCATGGACCTCTGAGGGAGAAATAATGGCTGTCCGACATAAAGAGCTTCCTGTTGAGGGTGTGCAATTCCATCCGGAGTCAATTATGACGACGGCAGGTAAGGATTTACTAAAGAACTTCCTTCACTCTTATGGCAGATAGGGGGAGTGGAAATTGTATTTATATATGAATGGCGAGTTGGTTCGGAAGGAAGAGGCGCTTATTTCTCCATTCGACCATGGCTTTCTGTATGGGATGGGCTTGTTTGAAACGTTTAGAACATATAACGGTCATCCATTTTTATTGAACGACCATATGGAACGGTTGAACAATAGTTTAAAGGTGTTGAATATTAACGTTCAATATACATGTGAGGAAATCGTACAGGCACTTCAGCTCCTTCTAAAGGAGAATAAATTAGAAGATGCGTATTTTCGATTAAATTTATCTTCGGGGATAGGTGAGATCGGGCTGCAAACAGAACCATATGACCACCCCAATTTGATTATTTTTGCAAAGCCTCTTCCTCCAAGGAATCCGATGCAGGAGAAAATGGCAGTGACACTGAGATTAAAGCGTAATACACCCGAAGGATTTGAAAGGCTCAAATCACACCATTATTTAAATAATATTTTAGCAAAAAGAGAAATAGGCAATTCCCCAGATTATGAAGGGATTTTTCTAACGAAGGAAGGATTCTTGGCTGAGGGTGTTGTATCGAATCTGTTTTGGATAAAGGACCATACTCTTTTCACGCCGGCAGTGGAAACTGGCATTTTAAACGGAATTACAAGACAGTTTGTTATCAAGATGGCCAATTCTATTGGGATGGATATTCAAGAGGGCTTTTTCACAGTAGATCAGGCTCTAGAGGCGGACGAAATGTTTGTCACGAACTCCATCCAAGAAATTGTTCCAATATCCTCGTTTGACGGGAAGGAAATGCCTGGAGTATCGGGAGCAAAGGTAAAGGCTCTCCAAAAGCTTTATGAGCAGCAATGCACGAGGCTGTGGAGTAGACAAGATGTTTGAGGAGGTTTTGTTCTTGAAAAATAATATTCAATGTGGACCTTATACATTAGATTACAGCAAGAAAACACTTATTATGGGAATTTTAAATATGACTCCTGATTCTTTCTCCGATGGGGGAAAGTTTAACCGCATGGATGAAGCGGTCGAACGCGCTTTTCAAATGGTAAAGGACGGGGCTGATATCATTGATATTGGCGGGGAGTCAACACGTCCAGGCTTTGATCCTGTGACAGTGGAAGAAGAGCTGGAAAGGGTCGTCCCAGTGATAGAGGCCATCTCAAAAGAAGTTAAAGTCCCAATTTCAATAGATACGTATAAAGCGGAAGTGGCTAGGCAATCGATTAAAGCAGGCGCTCACATTATTAATGATATTTGGGGGGCAAAGGCTGATCCCGACATGGCCGGGGTTGCTGCCGATTTGCAGGTACCCATTATATTAATGCACAATCGAAAGAATATTGATTATACTGATTTTTATCGAGATGTTGTAAATGATTTATTTGAAAGCATTACCTTGGTAAAAAATGTAGGCGTTAAGGATGAAAATATTATTTTAGATCCAGGGATTGGTTTTGCGAAAGGATTAACCTATGACCTTGAAATGATGAAAAATCTGGATAAGCTTGTGTCAATAGGCTACCCGGTCCTATTAGGAACATCCCGAAAATCTATGGTAGGGAAGGTTCTTGATTTGCCTGTTGAAGAGAGGCTGGAAGGAACTGGTGCAACCGTTTGTTACGGAATTGAAAAAGGATGCCAGATTATCCGGATTCATGACGTTAAGGAAATGAAACGAATGGCGGTTATGATGGATGCACTTGTCGGGAAGGGGATCTGATCTCGATGGATAAAATCACCTTAACGAAAATGGCCTTTTATGGCTTCCATGGCGTTTTTCCTGAGGAAACCCGCCTTGGGCAGCGTTTTTTTGTAGATTTGACGGTAGAAGCAGATTTAAAAAGGGCTGGAGAAACAGATAATCTTGAAGACTCCATCAATTATGCTGAGCTTTATCAAGTTTGTAAGGACATTGTTGAAGGAAAGCCTTTTAAACTTGTAGAAGCTGTAGCTGAAAAGATTGCCGGGGAAATGCTTAATCATTTTGAAGCTATTTCCCAGGTGAATGTAAGGGTAATTAAGCCAGACCCTCCTATAGCTGGCCACTATGAATCGGTAGCAGTTGAAATTACAAGGAGCAGGGGATAATGAATAATAAAGCTTACATAGCTTTAGGCTCAAACATCGGGGATCGGTTTGAGAGCTTAAAAGATGCAATTGCAAGTATTAATTCGGTGCCGCGAGTAAAGGTGGTAAATGTTTCATCCATTTACGAAACAGATCCGGTTGGCTACGAAGAGCAAGATCAATTTTTGAACATGGTTATTCAAGTGAAAACGGACTTAAGCCCTTTTGAATTACTTAATACCTGCATGGAAATTGAAAAAAGCCTTGGCAGAAAAAGGGATATTAGATGGGGTCCTAGGACGATTGACCTTGACATTTTGCTGTATAATCAAGAGAATATTATTTCAGAGAAATTAACTGTTCCCCATCCTCGGATGCATGAGAGAGCCTTTGTCATCATTCCTCTTTTAGAGATTTATTCCGGCATCAAGCTTCCGATGATGGACATTCCTCTTCAAGATGCTTTAGAGGAAATTCCTGATAGAGAGGGAGTACGGATATGGAAGCAGATAAATGGGGAAGACGAATTCGCGCTTTTCGAAAATTGAAAGGCTATACACAAGAAGGATTTGCAAAAGAGTTAGGTGTATCTGTTTCCATTCTTGGTGAGATTGAAAGGGGAAACCGTATGCCTGCACCGGATTTAATTGAGCGGATTGCCGGCTTGCTAAATATTACCGTTGGAGATTTAGCGCCTCCGGAGGAAAATGAGTAATTGTAACCTGCGAATTTTTTTAAAAGGAGGTTGTGTCATTTGTTTAAAATTGGCGACATTGAGTTAAAAAATCGAGTTGTACTTGCCCCAATGGCTGGAGTATGCAACTCGGCATTCCGTTTGACAGTTAAAGAATTTGGCGCGGGACTCGTATGCGCCGAAATGGTCAGTGATAAAGGAATTGTTTTTAAAAACGAAAAGACAATGAATATGCTTTATATAGATGAACGTGAAAAGCCGCTTAGTTTGCAAATTTTCGGCGGAGAAAAGGAAACCTTAATTGAAGCGGCTCAATTTGTAGATAAAAATACAAATGCTGATATTATAGATATTAATATGGGCTGTCCTGTTCCGAAAATCACAAAATGTGATGCTGGGGCAAAGTGGCTGCTGGACCCAGATAAAATTTATGAAATGGTTTCGGCTGTAACAAATGCTGTTGAAAAGCCGGTTACGGTTAAGATGCGTATGGGCTGGGATGAAGATCATATTTACGCTGTCCGCAACGCTCAAGCCGTTGAAAGTGCCGGGGGAAAAGCAGTTGCCCTTCACGGACGTACACGTGTGCAAATGTATGAGGGAAAAGCAAATTGGGATATCATTCGTGAAGTAAAGCAGAACCTCAATATTCCTTTGATCGGAAATGGAGATGTTCAGACCCCTCAGGATGCAAAGCGTATGCTTGAGGAAACTGGTTGTGATGGAGTCATGATCGGCCGGGCAGCACTAGGAAATCCATGGATGATCTATCGTACCGTTAAGTATTTGGAAACAGGAGAATTAATGGGAGAACCAAGTGTGCGCGAAAAAATCGATGTATGCATCCTTCACCTTGACCGCTTGATTGCTTTGAAAAATGAGAATATAGCTGTTCGTGAAATGCGTAAGCATACTGCATGGTACCTAAAAGGAATCCGCGGAAACGCAAATGCAAGAAACGCCATCAATACATGTGAAACAAGAGAGGATCTTGTTACCTTGCTAAATGCGATTGTTATAGACGCAGAAGAGAAGGAGCATAGCCGAATACAAGCTGGGTAATGTTTGACATCACTAGCTTCTTTAACTATAATATTTTTGATACAGAGAGGACTGCCAGTGTATAAACTGGCAGTTTTTATTCTATTTAAAAACATTATTGGTGTGTGTGCTGCTTACTTTGTGTAAAATAATAAAAGTATAAAGACTTTTATTTAGCAGTTTTACGCTTTACATAAAAAGATTTGCAAATTGGAGATGATACAAGTGAGTCAGAATCATGAGGAATTAAATGACCAACTCATAGTCAGAAGGGAAAAAATGAATAGCCTGCGTGAGAAAGGGCTAGATCCATTTGGGAAAAGATTTGAGCGTTCTCATCAGTCTCAGGATTTAATCGATCAATATGGAGAACTTGAAAAAGAAGACTTAGAGGGAAAAAATATTTCAGTAACGATTGCTGGCCGTATTATGACAAAGCGCGGAAAAGGTAAAGCAGGTTTTGCGCATATTCAAGACTTAACTGGCCAAATTCAAATCTATGTCCGTACTGATGCAGTAGGAGAAGAGAGTTATGAAATTTTCGATTCTGCTGATCTTGGAGATTTAGTAGGAGTATCGGGTACGCTTTTTAAAACAAAAGTAGGCGAGCTTTCTATAAAAGTACAAGCGTTTGAGCTTTTAACGAAAGCTTTACGTCCGCTTCCTGATAAGTTCCACGGACTTAAGGATGTTGAACAGCGCTATCGCCAACGTTATTTAGATTTAATTATGAGTGATGAAAGTAAAAAGACGTTTGTAGCGCGCAGCCGCATTATTCAATCTATGCGCCGTTACTTAGATAGTCAAGGATATTTAGAGGTTGAAACACCAATGATGCATTCCATTGCCGGCGGTGCATCAGCTCGTCCATTTATTACTCACCACAACGCATTAGATATGGAGCTCTTTATGAGAATTGCAATTGAGCTGCATTTAAAGCGTCTAATTGTTGGCGGATTAGAAAAGGTTTATGAAATTGGCCGGGTTTTCCGAAACGAAGGGGTTTCAACTCGCCATAATCCTGAATTTACGATGATTGAACTATATGAAGCTTATGCTGATTACCGCGATATTATGAGTTTGACAGAGAACCTAATTGCACATATTGCACAAGAGGTGCTTGGAACAACTACTGTTCAGTATGGTGAATATGAAGTAGACCTTAAGCCTGAGTGGAAAAGACTTCATATGGTGGATGCCATTAAAGAATATACAGGAGTAGATTTCTGGAAAGAGATGTCTGCTGATGAAGCTCATGCTTTGGCGAAGGAACATGGAGTTGAAGTAACGGAGCATATGCTTTATGGCCACGTTGTAAATGAATTCTTTGAGCAAAAGGTAGAAGAAAAGTTAATTCAGCCAACATTTATTTACGGCCATCCAGTAGAAATTTCGCCTCTTGCTAAGAAAAATGAAAAAGACCCAAGATTTACAGATCGTTTTGAGCTGTTCATTGTCGCTCGCGAGCATGCGAATGCATTTACAGAATTAAATGATCCAATCGATCAAAGAGAACGTTTCGAAGCACAGCTTAAGGAGCGTGAGCAGGGCAATGATGAAGCTCACATGATGGATGACGATTTTATTGAGGCATTAGAATATGGTATGCCTCCAACAGGTGGATTAGGGATCGGGATTGACCGTCTCGTTATGTTATTAACGAATTCTCCATCTATAAGAGATGTACTTCTTTTTCCACTTATGCGTCATCGTTAATAAAATACTAAAGGCAAGGCACACTAAAAAGGTGCTTTGCCTTTTTTGTTAAAGGAAGCCCTTGTTTACGGGGTAAAAATAATATGAATATTTTTACTTTAATATTATCCGAAAAAATACTAAAAAACCTATTGCACAATAGTATTTATGGTGGTATATTTATATCCGTTGCCGCAAACGACATCGAAAAAAGATGAAAAAAGTTGTTGACTCAGCTTGATGAATCTGTTATTATTAAAAAGTCGCCTATGAGCGACATGATAGTTCTTTGAAAAC
>NZ_JBALNX010000011.1:0-32818 GCF_036962035.1 Bacillus sp. JJ1773 | reverse complement strand
GATTTTCATTTCGGAAAAAAACTCAGATAAATCTAACTCTTGTTTCAAACCATTAACTGTTAGTTCTGATTCAGGCGGCTGCCCTCCTGCTTCACAATGACGGATCACATAAGTTTTCTTCAATTTTACCGTCCTCACAATCCCATTTTTATCCTTACGATACATAATTTTGAAACAAAACAAAAGTCATGTCCGTCATATAAATTTAGGGGGTAATCAATATGAAGAATTTTCTTTTTAGAAGTTTAATCATTGTTTTTTTATTGTCTTTAGCTGGATGTCAGCAAAATACAGCAAATAAGGATGAAGACGGTTTTGTCGAACCAGAATCATCAGATTGGGTAAAATATATAAAGCCTGTAAGGGAATATATTTTTCATCGAACTCAAGCCGTGATAAATAATGATATTCATATTCTGTGGCGAATGTATCCAGATTTAAAAGATCATATTGACCGTGAACAAGGCGTCAATGTAGAAAAATATGAGGTTGAATCTTTAAATGAAGGATTTGATTTATTGGATGCCAATTACCATATTGAAAATCATGAACGAATGAAAGTGAAACCAATAAATGAGGATGAAGTAATCGTTCTTGTTCACGGAAGCATTGTTTATTTAAGAGATGATTTTGAGGAATCTGGAGGGGAATTATTATTAAAAGTCTTCTTAAAACAGATTAATCATCAGTGGACGGTTGTAAAAACGGACGAATATACTACACATGAATACAAAGAATGGTTGCAAGAAAAGGAGAAGAGATGATTTTTTGTTAAGCTAACGCCGGAAATAGCACTATTGAGATAACTAGTAGATATCTAAAGGATTCTTATTGCGATTTGGCGGATGCTTCTGATGTTTTGCTGTGGCTTTAAATCCATAAATAAAAAGGATCAGGGATGGTTCCAGATCCTTTTTAAGAAAGATTAGTATTACAGTACCTTTCCATAACGTAAAAAAATATATTAGATGGATTTAATCATTCCACCATCAACTAGAATTGAACTCCCAGTTACATAAGTACTTGCATCGGAAACTAAAAATGTTACTACATTAGCAAATTCCTCTGGAGTTCCATACCGTTTTAAAGGAATATTATTTTGGGCTCTTTCTTTAACTTGCTCTTTCGTAACGCCTAACCTCTCGGCATTCACTTGATCAAGGTGTGCCACACGCTCTGTTGCAATTCGTCCAGGGCTAACTGTATTAACTAATATGTTATATGGGGCCAGTTCTTCTGCCAATGTTTTAGCTAGTCCTACAATACCTGTTCGAAATGTATTCGAAAGAATAAGTCCAGGTATAGGCTGTTTAACAGAAGAAGAAGCAATATTCACAATTCGTCCTCCTGCTTCTTTTAAATCGGGAAGAACTTCACGGATGATTCTTATATAACTCAACAAATTGAGTTCAAATGCATCTTGCCAGTCTTTATCAGATAATGATTCAATCGATCCTACGGGAGGTCCACCAGCATTATTAATTAAAATATCAATTTTACCGAACACTTCATTAGTTTTGCGAACTAACGTTTTAATGTCTTCTACTTTTGTAATATCAGCTGGGCAATAGGAAACTTTCCCTTTATTTAATGCCTCTAATTCATTTTTTACATTAGCTAACTTTTCAGCATCTCGGCTAGTTAGCATAACATTTGCTCCTTCTTTTACTAGTTGCGTGGCTATCGCTTTCCCTAGACCTTGACTAGAGGCTATAACTAGAGCAACTTTATTATGTAGATTCAGGTCCAAATCTAAACACCTTCCTTTTTTGTATGATCTTAAGATATTAAACTAGTTTAGCTTCTTTTAAGTTTAGCTGTTCTGGTATTCTCTTAACTACTTCTTTTCCAATTTCAATAGAAGCTGTGGCAGCTGGTGATGGGGCATTACATACATGAATGGTTCGTTTTCCCACAATAATATGAAAATCATCGACCATGCTCCCATCGCTTCTTAATGCTTGGGCACGAACACCAGCAGGTGCAGGTATTAAGTCATCTTCTTGGATTTCAGGAATTAATTCCTGCAGGCTTTTTGTAAATTGTTTTTTGCTAAATGAACGGACGTATTCATCAAATCCTTCTTTTGCAAATTTACTAGCCATTTTCCATAAACCAGGAAAGCATAAAGATTCCATTAAATCTTTTGCATTAAAATCTGTCTTTTTATAACCTTCACGTTTGAAGCTAAGAACAGCATTTGGCCCTGCATCAACTTCACCACTGATCATCCGGGTAAAGTGGACTCCTAAAAATGGAAACTTTGGATTTGGTACTGGATAAATTAAATGTTTAACAAGATAGCGTTTTTCAGGCTTCAATTTAAAATACTCGCCTCTGAAAGGCAAAATTTTCATATCTGTTTTATATCCTGCAGCTGCAGCTACACGGTCACTATGAAGACCTGCACAGTTAATCACAATACTAGCTCTATATGTACCTCTATTCGTCTCGATGACCACTTGGTCTGATTCTTCATGCATTTTCACTACTTTTGTATTTATGTGGATCTCTCCACCGTGATTATGAATAATTTCAGCAAATTTTTCACTTACTTGTCTGTAATTAACAATACCAGCCTGCGGAACACGTATTGCCGCTAGACCGTTAACATATGGCTCGATTTCCTTTAATTCATCGACACCAATTTTTTGAATAGCTAATTCATTTTGCAGTCCACGTTTATATAAGTTTTCAAGAAGTGATAACTCCTCCTGTTTTGTGGCAACAATTACTTTTCCACAAATATCATGGTCTATTCTGTGTGTTTGGCAGAATTCAGTCATCGATTTACTTCCTTGACGCGCAAAACGTGCTTTGAAACTATTAGGCTTGTAATATATTCCTGAATGAATCACTCCACTATTGTGCCCTGTTTGATGGTCTGCGACAACTGACTCCTTTTCAATAATGGCTACTTTCGCATTAGGAAACCGTTTATAAAGTGCCATTCCCGTTGATAAACCGACAATCCCTCCACCCACAACGGCAAAATCATACACTATTTTCCACCTCCATTCTTCCAGATTCATCACATATGTCTATATTCAAGAGATTCTTTGAGCAGCTTGTTGCAATAGCAAGATAAGATGTTTGATATCATACTCATCGTAACGAATGTAAGGAAATGTAATAGACAGCGCACCTAGTAATACTTGTTGTTTAGCAATAATTGGAACGCTAATGGAGGTAGCACCTTTGACACGTTCCCCTTTTGTTATCGCATAGCCTTGATTTCGTATTTCATGAAGTTGTTGAATCAATTCTTCTTTTGATTCAACAGTGATATCTGTAATCTTCGTTAATTTAATTTTTTCTATATAACTTTTAATAAACTCATCGCTCTGAAAAGCAAGCAGAATTTTAGCAGAAGCACCAGCATATAACGGGGACGTATGACCGACAAATGTTAAGGCAGCCAATTCATGGCGACTAGGTAAATTATAGATACAACGACGCTCGTCACGTTCAATAATGTTTATTGAAATATTTTCTTTCGTTTCTTGATTCAGTTCTTCCATGATTGGAATCGCTTTTGAAAGAAGTGCATCGTTTTTTTCAACAAGCTGACCTAAAAACATAAGCTCTAAACCTAGACTATATATTTTTGTTTTTTCGTCTTTCACTAAAAAACCTTCGTATACTAACGTACTAACAATACGTTGTAAGCTAGAAATCGAAATGCCCGTTCTTTTCGAAATCTCTGTTAACGATAATTTAGGATAATCCACAGAAAATGCTCGCAGCACTTGTATCACCCTGTGGATCGATGACATCGAATAATTACTTTTAAATCTTTCATTCTCCATTGAGAGCACCTCTTTCAGATCAACTCTCTTCATATTACATTGTTTTTAGACAAAACTGAAAGTTCTTCTGCCTCTATTCCAAGAAGTTCTTCAAATACTTCCTTATTGTGCTGGCCTAACGCTGGCGGGCCAAATTTCGTTTGGATATTTAACCCGCTGTGCCGAAGCGGACTAGCCAGCAGCTTTACCTCACCCGCAGCTTGAGTAACTGTTTCAATTCCCCCCCTAGCGATTACTTGATCTTGCTCCAATGCCTGTTGAATATTATTAACCCTTCCTACAGGAACCATAGCTTCCGCAAGAATTTCAACCCATTCACTTGACGTCCTGTTCACTAGTACTTCCTCAATCAGCTGAACTAATTCATCTTCATTTTGTTTTCGAACATTATTTGTTAAAAAGCGTTCATCACTACCCCACTCTGGATGATCCAATGCGTGAGATAGCTTTCGGAACAAGTGATCGTTCCCCGCACAAATCATAATTGGGAAGTCTGCGGTTTGAAATACTTGATATGGCGCAACATTATTATGCTGATTGCCTTTCCGCACAGAAATCATTCCTGTATTTAAATAAGCACTAGCCACATTTGCCATACTTGAAACTTGAACATCTAGCAAAGACATATCGATATATTGGCCTTCTCCAGTTAGATCTCTTTGCCGTATTGCTGCGACTATACCTAATGCAACATAAACCGAAGTAATGATATCGGCAATCGGAATCCCTACTTTTGTGGCTTCGCCATTTGGGTCCCCTGTTACATCCATCAACCCGCTCATAGCCTGTATGACTGGATCAAATCCAGGAAGTATACCCAAGGGCCCATCTTGCCCAAATCCTGTTACCGAGCAAACAATGATACCTGGATTCTGTTCCTTTAAAACTTCATAATTTAGCCCAAGTTTATTCAAAGTTCCAGACTTAAAGTTTTCAATGACGACGTCTGATTTTTCTACTAAATCCAGGAAAAGTTTCTTCCCTTCTTCCGATTTTAAATTGAGGGTGATCGACCTTTTATTACGATTAGCACTTAAATAGTAAGTACTCTCTCCATTTTTAAAAGGTCCCCACTCCCTCATACTGTCCGAACCACCTGGTGGCTCTACGCGTATGACGTCTGCACCCATGTCTCCGAGTGTCATGGCACCAGCTGGGGCAGCATAAACTCTAGACAAATCCAGCACACGTATATCATGCAGTGGTTGTACCAATCCAACTCACCTCCTTTACTTTATGGAAGCTCTATTTTTTCCAAAATTTGGTTTCCTTTTTTCTGTGACAGCTCGCACACCTTCTTGATGATCTTCCTCTTCCATGACGAGTGCCATTTTCGATGAGATATAGTCAAGTGAGGACCGTAACGACATTTCGCTATTTTGATAGACAGCGCGCTTGATGAGCTGCGTTGCCAGTTGAGGACCACTTGCTAAGTTGTGAGCGTAGTCTGCAACTGCTTGATCAAGCTCCTCATCTGGCACAACAAATGTAACGAGTCCGCGTTCTTTTGCCGCTTCTGCTGTCAGCACTTCTCCCGTCCACAACATATGCAATGCCATATCTCGGCCAACGAGTCGCGGCAAGAAGTACGCTCCACCGTCTCCAGGTACAATTCCTACTTTGATATAACTTTCAGACAAACGAGCTGATTCTGAAACAAAACGAATATCACACATAAGAGCCATATCAAGTCCTGCTCCAAATGCCACTCCATGTACTTTCGCAATAACTGGTTTGTCGATTTCTTCTAATAAAAGAGGGATCCGCTGCACTTTTTTCCACAAAGAGTTCTTTCGATTTATTCCTTTTGAAACAATATCTTGATCCGACTTGTAGAATCCGTTACCAGCGATCATCTCCTTAATATCTCCACCAGAACAGAAACCTTTTCCTGCTCCTTGGACAATTAAAACAGAAATCTCATCTGAATCCCTCACTTTCTCAAGCGAATCAATCCATAAATCAAGCATTTCGCCACTAAACGCATTCAGTGCTTCAGGACGATTTAATGTGATTGTTGCAATTTTATTATTTACTTCAAAGAGTAGATCCGGCATGTGCTTCCTCTCCTTTTACATGAGTAATCGATTCCCAAATCGTTTCTTTTCGAGCCTGATACAAACTGGCTAACTGATCAGCCCAATATGTCTCATTTCCTGCTTCTTCACGCCACGACCACAAACGACGAGTAAAATGATGAAGTTCATGTTCATATGTCATCCCAATTCCAGCATGAAGCTGGTGTGCAGCTTTTGCGACCACATTCGCGTTAGCAGATAACTCAATTTTAGCCATTGCAATTTGCTCTTTCACTAAGTCTGATGGATAAGATGCACTCGCAACAGAAAGTGTTGAATAGGCAGCAGCTACCTCGCCAGCCATTGCAGTCAAGTGATGCTGGATGGCTTGGAACTTGTGCAGAGGACGACCAAACTGCTGACGCTCTTTTGCATAAAAGGCAGATAATGCTAGCACACTTTCCATCGCACCTGTCATCATCGCTACACGGCTAAGCGCTAAGAATTGTGTGTAGTCTTCTAATGCCTCAATAAAACTTAGATCTATACTTTTTGTTTCACCTAGATCTGAAAAGGTTAAGCTATCACGAGGCTCTGCAGCGAGATTGTCATTCTTCTCAATCTCACATGCTAATGTATTGACTATTGAATAAGAAGCTTGTTCCCCCTTCTGCCGGATCACAACCACTTCGTCAACATATCTTCCGTATGGAACATGTATTAACTTATACGGAGATTGAATAATCGAGCTTTCTTCTGCGAAATAAACCACTCTTAATTTATCTTCCACCTCACCTTCATGTGTAGCAAGAAATTGATTGGCGTATATAACTTCAGCTAAAGGAATTGGAGCAGCGTACTTTCCGATGACCCGCAGGATAGCAAAAACGTCCTCATAATCTCCGCCGACTCCACCTTTCTCTTCTTCAATTCCAAGTAATGTTAGCCCAGATTCTTGAATCGTTTCCCAAAGTGAACTCGCCCACTCACCTTCTTCAAAACGTTCACGTTGTTCTTTAGTCGATAAGTCTTTTAAAATTTTCCCGGCAGTGTCTTCAATAAATGATTTCATCTCACTCATGCAGATATCACTCCTTTTCCTACTATTCCTCTAAGGATTTCAGTTGTCCCCCCACGAATGGTAAACCCTGGACCGTGTAAAATGGATTCCGCTAACAGCCTGGCATACTCATCTTCCGCATGCTTGCTTGGCATCGCCGGTAAAAGAAGCCGAATGACTTCAGCTACATGTTGCTCAAAGCTGTTGCCAAGATCTTTCACTAGAGCAGCTGCTAAGTTCACATCTTTTTTCTCTTCAAGCAGAGCTGCAATCCCTATCGACATATTACGCAGTGACCACATTCTGCTTACTAGTTTCGCAGCATCCATCAAACCTCTATGATCCTCTTTTTCTTTCAATAAACGAATCGCCTCTTCAAGCAGTGGAAATGTGCTTAAAATTCGTTCCGGGCCACTTCGTTCAAATGCCAGTTCAGTTAATCCTTGTGCCCAGCCATTTCCAACTTCTCCAACTACTCTGTTATCTGGAACAAAAACGTTTTCAAGAAAGATTTCGTTAAAATGATGTTCACCCGTTAAGAACTGAATTGGCCGAATGGTTACGCCATCGGATTTAAGATCAATAATTAGCTGACTCATACCCCCATGACGATTTTTTGGATCCTGAGGAGAAGTTCGGCAAAGGGTGATCATGTAGTGCGAATGATGAGCACCAGAGGTCCATGTCTTCATTCCATTAACGATCCAGCCGCCATCCACTTTTTCAGCGGTTGTTTTTAGTGATGCTAAATCAGATCCTGAGTTCGGTTCAGAAAGTCCTATCGAAAAATAACATTCACCTTTCACGATTTTTGGAATGAAAAATTCCTTCTGTTCTTCTGTCCCAAACTTTAAAAGTAACGGCCCAGATTGACGATCTGCAAACCAGTGTGATGCAACGGGAGCTCCAAAAGCCAAAAGCTCTTCTGTAATAATGTAACGGTCAATCGAGGAGCGTGCTTGCCCTCCGTATTTTTTCGGAAATGTAATCCCGATCCAGCCTTGTCCCCCAATCTTTTTCGAAAATTCCTCACTATATGCGCTCAGCCAAGAATCAGCATGTGTGTCAAATGTTCCTTTTTGTTTCTCAGCTTGTAAGAACGAACGGACTTCTTTCCGAAACTCTTTTTGTTCTTCCGTAAATTTAAATGCCGGAAGTTGTAATTGTCTCACTACTCCTCACTCCTTTTACCGATATAGCGTAAGCATTACGCAAATGGTATATATAAATTTATATTAATCTACCTTATCTTTATTTGTCAATTTAGAATTAACAGAAAATTATACCTGTATTTATTCGTAGATTAGGAATTAGTGTATCTCACATGCTTCGGCTAGCAGTTCAACAATATGAACAACTTTTATTTTTTCTGTCTTCCCCTCGCGCAGGACACCTAATTTCATCTGTAAATGGCAGCCCGGATTACTTGTGACGATGATATCTGGCTCCACTTTTTCAATATGATTCATCTTTTGATCCAACACTTCCATCGCTTCATTGTAGTGAACAACATTGTAAATTCCAGCAGATCCGCAGCACATGTCCTGTTTTTCAAAAGTGCGATAATTAATCCCCGGAATTTTCATTATTAATTGATGAGGTTCATTAACGACTTTTTGAACATGCCGTAAATGACACGAAGGTTGGTATGCGACAACTTTTCGAATCTCTTTAGTAAATGGCAATGAACTCTCGGCTAATAAAACGCTAATATCTTTACACCGCGCGGCAAATTTTTCTGCACGAGCATGCCATTCTGAGTGTTCGTCAAACAATTCAGGATACTCCACTAGCATCGCACCACAACCACCGATACTATTGACAATAAAATCAAAATCACATTTTTCAAATACTTCAATATTCTTTTGAGCTAGTGAAATAGTCTCTCTTTTTTTCCCACTATGATGCAATAGGGCTCCACAGCATGTTTGTTCTTCGATCAAGGTGACTTCACAGCCTGCTAGCTGGAGCAATTTCATACTGTCATCATTGATTTTTGAGAACATCACATCCATAATACAGCCAACAAAAAATCCAACCGTATAAGTCTTCTTCCCAATTGGAGGTAATACTTTGTATTCTCTTTCTTCCTTTTTCGGCATCTTGATCTTGGGCGTAATGGATTCCATTGCCTGTATGCTTTCTGGGAATACCCGCATCATGCCCGTTTTTCTCGCTAATGATACCATTCCAGTTTTTTGTGCTATTTCTAACCCTCTTCCAGCAGCTTTTTGCCACTTTTTATTCGGTAATCCTTTTTCCAGGAGTAATGATTCCATCCTAGAAGCAGGCATTTCTTTCGCGATTAATTCCTTAGCAGATTGTAAAATGGCCCCATATTGAACATTGGTCGGACAAGCTGTTTCACAGGCTCTACAGCCTAAACATAATTCAATGGAAGAAGCTGCAGACTCAATCGAAATTTTTTCCTCTGCTAATAACTTCACTAAATTAATTCGCCCCCTTGGTGACTGGGTTTCCACACCTGTCGTCTCGTAGGTAGGGCATTTTGGCAAACAATAACCGCATTGGACACATGCAAACGTTTCTTCATACGCTAATTGATGGCTTCTACTCATTAGTTAACACAAACCTTTGTCCAGGCTCAGGAAACATTTTTCCCGGATTTAAGAGGTTATGAGGATCCCAGGCTTCTTTAATCCGTTTCATCATGGATAAACCGGCTGTACCAAGCTCCATCTCCATAAAAGGGGCCTTCATCGTACCAATCCCATGTTCACCAGATAGCGTCCCACCCATTTCCACTGCAGCTTTAAATATCTCCTCGACTGCTTTTTCAACTCGCTTCATTTCTTCGATATCACGTTTATCCGCTATTATATTAGGATGTAAATTCCCATCTCCGGCATGGCCAAATACAACTAAATCGATGTTATATCTTTCTCTTATTTCCTTTAAGCGTTGAAACATGTCAGGAATCCTGCTGCGCGGTACAGTAGCATCTTCTGAAATTTTCGTTGGCTTTTTTCGGACTATCGCTGGAGAAACTAGTTTTCGTGCCTTCCAAAGCTCGGCTTCTTCTTCCTTTGTTTCTGCTATTTTCACTTCAATAGCACCAATTTCCAAGCAAATTTCCTTCACCCTTTTGGCTTCTGCCTCTATGGCAGCAGGGTGCCCATCCAATTCTATTAATAACAGTGCTTCTATATCCGTGGGTAACCCTGATGGATCAAATTGCTCTACAGCGACAACAGATGCTTGATCCATAATTTCTAATTTAGATGGTAAAATTCCACCTGTCAGGATGCTAGAAATGGCTTTTCCTGCAATGACTAGATCATCAAAAAGGACCATTAAAGTACCTGTAGACTGTGGTTTAGGGATGAGTTGCAAAATCGCTTTTGTTATAATCCCTAAAGTCCCTTCAGACCCAACAATTAATTTCGTTAAGTCATATCCCGTTACATTTTTTACGGTTTTTCCTCCCGTTTGGATTACTTCACCGTCAGCTGTAACCACTTCAAGGCCGAGCACATAATCTTTCGTAACCCCATATTTCAGTCCACGCGGGCCTCCAGCGTTTTCCGCTAAATTTCCCCCAATCGTTGACACATGAGAACTGCTCGGATCAGGAGGATACATAAGACCGTATTGATTGGCCATTTTATTTATATCAGCCGTTATGACACCTGGGGAAACAATGGCAACTAAATCATCTGGTTCGATAATTAAAGTATCTGTCCATTTAGAAAAATCTAGAACCATTCCTCCATGAACAGGTAATGGTCCCCCGCTTAAGCTAGTTCCCCTTCCCCTTGGATAAATCGGGGTTTTATATTTATTGGCCACTTTTACAATGCCAACCACTTCATCCGTAGAAGTTGGCTGTACCACAATATCCGGAGGAAAAACGCCGAAAGAAGCATCATATGAATAACTGGCAAGATCCGCTTCATTTGTAAGTACTCGATGTTCATTATTGACGACTTGACGTATTTCTTTTTCTATTTCTGCATGTATCAAAACACAAGCCTCCTTTGAAATTACTAAATTATCTTTGTGCATAAAATTCAAAATATTTTATTTATTTCATTTTAAAATAATAGAATAATAGTTATAATGAACAAAATAAGAATGAAAGAGGATGACAAATTTGAAAGTAGCCTTGATCCATGCAACGACCACAGCCTTAAAGCCTATTGAAAAAGCCTTCCAGGAAGCAGCCCCTGAAATTGAATTGCTGCATTTTATGGATACAAATTTGCTTTCCATGATGGAAAAATTCGGGGAATTAACCCCGGAAATTATTCGCAGATTTTCGGCATTGGTCAACCTTGCTGCTGAATCTGATGCAGATTGTATTCAATTGACTTGTTCAGCCTTTAATAACATCACTTCGATTCTGCAGCCAATGCATGATGTTAAACTTTTTCGGTCAGACGAAGCCATGTTAGATGAAGCACTTGCCTATGAACGAATTGGCCTCATTTCCACTGTTAAAGAAACACCTGTCGCCTTAATGAGTTATTTAAGAGAAAAAAAGCCGGATTGTATCATTGAATCTCTAGTGGATCCCGGAATTATCCACCTTCTTTTTCAAGGGAGGGACGATGAACACGACGAAAAAGTACGAAACATGATAAAGCAAATGGACGGAAAAGTAGATGTTATTGTTCTTTCTCAATACAGCATGGACCATATTGCCCATCAGATTCAGACGTCTGTTCCTATTCTTACTGCTCCACAAGCAACTGTGAACAGATGTATAGACTATTTAAAGAAAACTTGCCGATTGGCGAGCCTTGGAAAGGCGAAGACAGAGGCGTAGTTGCACTTATACTTAATCCCTAAAATTGGCAACTACGTCGAATCACCTTCCGCGCTGACAATTTATACGTTCTTAACGTGTAAAAAATCATTCTTCTTGAACTGAAACAGCCGGCCGTTTACTAGCAAAACGGCCGGCTATATTTTTTTACCTCATTATTTTTAATGCTGAGTGCCACCGAATACCTTTCCAACCCCATGAATTTTTTCAAGTACGACTATTAATATGACAGAAATGAAAATAACCACACTTGAAACGGAAGCTACTATTGGATTATAAGCATCCTGCATCGTTGAGAAAATCTCAATTGGAAGTGTTCGCATATTGGGGGAAATCATAAACAATGAAACTGTGACATTATCAAAAGATGTCAAGAATGCAAATAATCCCCCAGATATCATGGCCGGTCTGATAAGCGGCAGTGTTACCTTCCAAAAAACGATGAATGGATTTGCTCCTAGAATAGCTGCTGCCTTCTCCAAATTGTAATCAAATCCGCTTAACCCTGTTAGTACTAAGCGAATAACATACGGAATACAAATGATCGTGTGTGCAATCAAAAATCCTGTTGATGTACCTGCAAGCATCATCGGTGTGAAATAAATAAGCAGGGCAATCCCCAATACTAGTTGTGGAACACTTAACGGCGCTGTCAAAATGGATGTAATATAATGTTTTCCTGGAATATCATATTTCGCAATCGCCAGTGCACCTAGTGTCCCGAATAAAACAGCAAAAAATGCGGCTAAGAAGGCAAATTGCAAACTATTAAAGAAGGCTTCGACGAACTCTTGGCGTTCTAAAATCTTTGTATACCATTGCAGAGAAAATCCTTTTGGAGGAAAACTTGGATAATTTGCACTTGTAAAAGATGCCGGAACGACAGCAATTAATGGAATTAATATATAAATGATCCCTAATACTGCAAGGACGAGTCGGAGCTTTCCAAGTGCTTTCATTATCTAAACACCTCCCTAAACTTACTTTTTTCAAATGCCCGTGTAAAGAAGAAAACGGATAAAAGAGTAATTCCTAAGAGTACGTAAGACAACGCAGAGCCAAACGTCCATTTCAGCAGTGTGTTAATTTGGTCGTATATTACAACTGGCATCATCGGAACATTCGCTCCTCCCATTAAAGAAGGGGTGACATAGGCACTCATGGATAAACTAAAGACGAGCACACATCCTGATACGATCCCAGGCAAACTAAGTGGAAGGGTTATCTTTAAAAAACTGCGCATCGGGCTTGCACCAAGAATGGCTCCCGCTTTCTCTAATGAAGGGTCAATATTATACAAGCTCGTCGCAATGGCTAAAACCATGAAAGGTAAATAGGCGTTTGAAAGCCCGATTACGACACCAAGTTCAGAAAATAATAGATTAAGCGGCTTTTTGATTAGTCCAATATTCATTAAAAATTGATTGATTGTACCATTTGGCAATAATAATAAGTACCATCCAAAATTACGTACAACGATGCTGACCAAAAGAGGCGAAGCAATTAATAACGTTATATATCCCCTAACTTTTGGTGAGCTTTTGGCCATCGTTAAAGCTATTGGATATCCGAGGATAAGAGAAACAAGCACAGAATATAAACTGATTTTTACCGTCAGCCACATTGAAGATAAGTAATAGCTATCGGTAAATAAATTGATATAGTTTTGTAAGCTATAAACTGCATCCGCACCATTCAAATTATCAGTAGAAATAAAACTTAAATACAAAATATACAGCATAGGAACAATAAAAAATCCAAAGACGAATAATAGGATTGGGATTAAAAGAAGAAGCCCAGCTATCCAACTTCTTCTTTTTCTCACTTTCTTCTTTTTTTGCGGTTCTCCCTTTACCTTTACTTGTTCATCTACTTCTTGATCAGCATAATTTCTGAGGGGTTCCATCCAACATACACCTCACTTCCATATTGCCAAGATGAGTCATATGAATTGGTTAATAATTGAATCGTTTTCCCTTGTAACGAAACATCAACTTCCCATGAAGTGCCAAGGTAATTAAGCTGAATAATTTTAGCAGGCTGAAGTTCCAATGTTGCAGATGATGTTTCTCTAGTAGTGGAAATGTATACATTCTCAGGGCGAATATAAAGCCTCACCTCATCCCCAGCTATCAATGAACGATTCTCCCCTATAATATTAGCCGAATCGACATGAATAATTTCCTTACCTACCTTCACCGAAATTTTCCTACCATCGGTATCCATAACCTCTCCTTCAAAAGAATTCGACTTACCTATGAATTGAAAGACAAATTCAGTTTCGGGATGATTGTAGATAACAGTCGGTGTACTAATTTGTTCAATTTTTCCTTCATTCATAACAACTACCCGGTCAGACATTGATAGAGCTTCCTCTTGATCATGTGTTACAAAAATCGTTGTTACACCAATTTCCTTTTGTAAACGTTTAATTTCTGCGCGCAGTTCATGTCGTAATTTTGCATCTAGATTGGATAGGGGCTCATCAAGCAGCAGTAATTCCGGCTCAACTACAAGCGCCCTTGCGATAGCGACACGTTGCCTTTGACCACCCGATAATTCCCTTGGGTAACGGTGTTCAAGCCCTGACATCTTAACTAGTTCAAGAACTCGATCAATTTTCTTTTTTTGTTCTGCTTTAGCCACTTTTCGTAATTTCAGACCAAAACTAAGATTTTCAAGCACTGTCATATGCGGAAACAAGGAATAGGTTTGAAATACCATACCTAAGTCGCGCTTATAGGGAGGGACTTTCGTTACTTTTTTCCCTTTAATATAAACCTCTCCCTGATCTGCTTCAAGAAAGCCTGCAATTAAATTCAATGTCGTTGATTTCCCGCAGCCTGAGGGTCCAAGGAGTGTTAACAACTCACCCTGTTTTACTTCTAAGTCAATATCATTCAATACGACATTGGAACCAAATTGCTTTCTTGCTCCCTTTATCTCTACATCGAATGTAATTGCATTCATGGGTATTCCCTCCATTCTTATTTCAGTAATTTACCGATTTCTGGAACTACTTCTTTCGTCCAACGATCAGACCATTCAGCACGAATTTCCGCAAATGCAGCAAAATCGGGTTTGTATGTTTTGTCTGTATCCTTTAGCCCAATTGATTCTTGGAATTTCTCTGGAAGCTCTAGTCCTTCAACAACTGGATAAAATCCCTGTTCTGAAATCAATTCTTGTGATTCTTTGCTAACTAAGTAGTTAATGAATTCCAGTGCCTCTTTCTCGTTAGGGGCATTTTTCACAAGGGCTCCACTAAAGGATTGAATAGGTACTCCTTCTTTCGGTACAACCATTTTAATTGGAACACCAGATAACGCTAAGTCACCAATAACATAGCTTCCCATTACAGTTACATCTGCAGAACCTTGCTGAATCGCTGGCATTACTTGTGTTGAATTTTTATAAAAAGTCGGTGAGTAACCGGCAAGTTCTTTTGCTTTTTCAATCCCTGGCTCCACATTATCTGTACCGCCGCCATTTGTCATTGCCAGTGCATATAATGTGTTAAAGCCCCAGTCATTTGTAATATCCACAAACGCTGTTCTTCCTTCATATTGACCTGATGGTAAGTCGTTCCATGATTCTATCGGTTTCAAACCTTTCTCTTCAAACGCTTCTGTATTATAAGCAGGGGAAATGACCAATCCAAATACTGGGGCGCCTCCACCCTCAACTGCAATAAATTTCGGATCCACATTATTCATATTAGGAACATTCGATCCATCAACCTTTTCTGTAAGCCCCTTGTCATTCGCGCGATATACATCTGTTGGTACAAAGATGGCTATATCAATTTGCGGTGCATTTTTTTGTAATTCTACCTTAGATAAAATCTCTCCAGAAAGTCCTGGAACATAGTTAACAGTGATCCCTGTTTCCTCTTTAAACTTTGGAGCAATGACGTCACGAATGGTTTTTTCAATAACCCCGCCATTTCCTGCAATGGTAATGGATTTTTCTCCACTCTTACTCTCATTCTTACTCTCATTCGTACTGGCTGTCTCTCCGGCCTTTTGTGGAGTAGGAGCGCCACATGCTGATAAAATAATTAGAAAAGCGATTGAAATTAATGTAATGATCTTTTTCATTTTTACTTGCCTCCTATTTGTAAATTTAGTATTTTAACGGATGATTTCGTCGAAAAATTGTTTTGCTCCAGGATGGAAATCTATTGGAATCCCTACAGTAGCTTCAGCTAATTTGATTTCCATTGCTTCCGGGTGGGCGTTTTGCAATTCTGGTAAATGGTCATATAACGTTTTTACCATTTGATAAGCTTCTTGCTTAGGTAAATCCGGGTATGTAAGAAGGACATTTTTGACTGCTAATGTAGGTGTACTTTCCACACCTTCATAAGTTTGACCTCTTATTTCATCCAATGTGTAAAATTCAAATTCCTCATGAAGTCGGTCAGCCATTTGTTTTGGAATCGGAACAAGTGAAATCTCCATCTCTGAAGCAAGTTCCGCAATCACTGGATTCGGTAAACCAGAAGAAAAGAAAGCAACATCAATCGTTCCATTTCTTAAAGCATCCGCCGATTGTGTGAATGAAAGAGCAGATAAATCCATTTCATTGCTTGCTAGATTGGCAGCCTTCAGGATCCTTTCAGACATTAGCTTTGTTCCACTCCCGACTGTTCCTACACTTACTCTTTTCCCTCGTAAATCATCTAAAGTTTTTATATCACTTTTGGTCGTGACAATTTGGATGAAATTAGAGTAAATTCCAGTAAGAGCGAGAATTTCGGATTTTTTAATCTCTGGCAATGCAAGGACATCCACTGTACTGAATCCAATTTCAGCCTGTTTCTGACTCACTAGTTTTGAATTTTGAATGGAAGCATTCGTCACTTGTGTTCCAGATGCTTTTCCATTGTACTTTCGAAATAAGTCTGCCATTGCTTGCCCTAAAGGAAAATAGACACCAGACATATCACCAGTAGCAATAACCAATGTAGTTTGATTTTCTGTGATTTCCTCTGAGAGCAGAGGTACTGTTTGAACCACAGTTGAAAATAGCTCCTGTTTGATTTTTATACACCCAATCAAAAGAAAAATTAAAAGGAACAAGATTTTTAAAAGTGTCCCTGTTTTCAATGACTGTCCTCCTTTCTCACAAATACACCTGCAAGTAGTGTGCCAATTTTCAGACTATTGACTTTGTATGCGTTTTCATGAAATTAATCATTTTCTTGTAAATAAAACCGGCAAATTCTGCCGCTATTTTCAGCAAAATTTGCCGGTTTACCAAATTTATTTATTAAGCTATTTTTCAATATCATATAGTTTAATTTTATCCCGGAGACTTCTTTCAGAAATTTGTAATGTCTGGGCCGTCTTTTGACGGTGTTTTCCGGAATGTTTTAGGGTTTCGGAAATCACCTTTTTTTCAATTTCCTTCATTGTTAGACCGATAGGAATGACGATACTTTTTTCGCAATCATTAGAAATACCTCCATCCCCTTTCTTTTGCTCAAGAATTGAATGGGGCAAATCCCCCTCGTCAATGACTGTATTCAAAGAAAGCGCTACTGAGTATTCAATGATATTACCAAGCTCCCGCACATTTCCCGGATAGTGATAGTCTAGTAGAAGCCTACGGGCAGCTGCAGAAAAAGATCTCTTTTCTCTGTTCATTTCCTTACAATACTTTTGCAAAAAATAATCAATTAACAGCGGCAAATCCTCTTTTCTTTCTCTTAGCGGCGGTGTTTTAATAGGAATAACGTTCAATCTGAAATACAAATCCTCTCGGAAATTCCCTTCTTTGACCATTTGTTCAAGATTTTTATTAGCAGCACATAAAATACGAACATCTAATGGGATCTTTTTATTAGAACCTAGAGGTGTTACTTCACGCTCCTGAATGACGCGCAATAATTTAGCTTGAAGTGATAGGGGCATCTCACTAATTTCATCAAGAAATAGAGTTCCTCCATTTGCTGCGACCCATTTTCCTTCCTTTGGCTGTGTTGCCCCTGTAAAAGCTCCCTTTTCATAACCGAACAATTCAGATTCAAGCAAGCTTTCCGGTATGGCTGCACAATTCAATATTTCTAATGGTCCATCCTTACGCTTCCCTGAATAATGAATCCTTTTTGCTACAAGTTCTTTCCCCGTTCCACTTTCTCCCGTAATCAAGACGCAAGAGTCGATATCTTTAATTCGATCGATCATCGAAAATACATATTTCATAGCCATACTATTTCCTAAGAAGTCTTTTAGGCCCTTCTTTTCTTCCTGCTCTTCATGAAGTGTTTCTAGCTTAGTAGATATTTGTTTAAACTCAGATGCCCTTAATAATAGCGATAATAGGTTTTCGATATTAATTGGTTTTTCAATATAATAATAGGCACCCATTTTGATGGCTTCAATGGATGTTTCAATTGAAGCATAAGCGGTCATCATGATGACCGTTACTTTTGGGGCTTTTTGTTTAATTTTTTGCAAAACGTCCATTCCATTGTAACGCCCAATTCGTAGATCTAGCAGTATAATATCCACTGGTTCTTTTTCCGCCATGAGTATGCCTTTCTCCGGATCCGTTGTGCTCATAACGGAATAATCATCTTCAAGAGCAAAGCTAAGTGAAGTACAAATGGCTTGTTCATCGTCAATTACCAGTACTCTTGGCTTCATTCTGAATCTCCTCCTTTTGATATAAAGGCAATACAACCGTGAATGTCGTTCCTCTATTAGGAATACTGTTGACTTGAATATCTCCATTATTTTCTTTTATTAAATTGTAGGATAAGGTCAACCCTAATCCGACGCCTTTTCCCTTTGTAGTAAAAAATGGTTCAAAAATATGGTTTAGGTCCTCTTGCTCCATTCCTTTACCAGTATCTCTAATGATGATTCTCCCCTTCTCAACATCCTCTTTCTCCATTATGATTTTTATTTTCTTCACTTCTGTTTCTTCCACTGCCTGAATGGCATTTAATAATAGATTAAGGAGGACTTGGCGAATTTGCTGAGGATCAATGTTAAAAACAAGGTCGGGTTCCATGTATTGTTCAAATTCAATCTGATTTTCATTCATGGTTACTTGTAATATAGCTAGTAAGGTTGTCAGCTCGAGGGCAGTGCAGGGTTGAATATTAGGTAAACTAGGACGAGCATAATCAATTAAGTCTGTCACAATCCTATCTAGTCTGTTCACTTCCTCTGGTAAATGCTCCATAAGTACCTTTTGAAATTTCGGTTGATCGTATTTCCTTGGGATCAGATCTATGAAGGTTTTAATGGACGTTAACGGGTTCCTAATTTCATGAGCTACACCAGCTACTAACTGGCCAAGCGCGTGGAGTTTCTCCTGTGTAATTAGCTTTTGTTCGAGTTTCTTTTTTTCGGTTTCATCATTCATTGAGAGCAAATAGCCTGCCTGGTTTTCAAGTGAGTTAAACATCTTATTTAGAGTATAGTAGATTACCTTGCGCTCTCCATTATCATTGATTTCAATAAAGCGATTAAATTCAGCGCTTTCTTGTTGTAAAGCTTGTTCAAAACGATAATGCTCAAAAAGCTTCAAAAAAATGGGAGAATGCTGAAGGTTGAACTTTGAATGGGCGGGAAGCTCGAGAATTTCCAATGCCCGCTTATTACAGCTCGTTATCTTAAAGTCAATATCGAAAGCAACGATGCCCGTGTCTATTTTATTTAAAATTTGTTCTTTAAATGCATAGCTATCAGCAGTTCGTTGCCGTTGTTTTTGTAAGTCTTCATTTAATAGTTGGAGATCTTTTGTTTGAATATTCACTGCTTCTTTTAACCGTTGATTCCAAATATATATGACACTGAGGATGAGTGCACCAATCAAAAGAAATATAGATAATAAGAAGATAAAATGTTCCAAACGAGCAATTTTAGCTCCGGTTTCCGGTCTAACCCATTCATCAATTAATTTACTTACTTCTCCCTTAGCCTTTAATTTTGTAAGCGTTTGATTAATAATTATTAGCAGATCGTCATTCCCTTCCTTCACAGCTATCGCATAATCTGCCGGATTAATGACTTCATCAAGAATAAGGTAATTTTCCTCTTGATCAAGCTCTTTTAAAAAGAAGGAAGCCGTAAATTTATTTCCAATAAAAACTTCAGCTCGGTCATTTAGAAGCATCAAAAGACCCGAGTAGTGATTTGTCACCAAAGTAAGATTCGTATTCCTTAAATTTAATATCGTGCTAAGAACAGGAGGATTATCTTGCAGAACAATATGCAAGTCTCTGATATCCTCGATACTTTTAACTTTATCCCAACTTTTCATAGGGATAATTAAAGAATCTGACATCGTAAAGAAGGGTTGAGTAAAATCGAAAACTTTATCCTTTTCGGTGCTATATGTTAGCCCTGCAATCGCGTCTACTTCACCATCTATTAATGCCTGTTCCGCTTCATGAATCTCCATTGGTATGTATTCAAAAGTAAGCCCATTTTCATCTGCAATTTTTTCTGCTAATTCAATATTTATGCCAGTCAATGACCCTTGTTGATCTATATAAGAAAAAGGAGGAAGAGCCCATTCACCAGCGATTTTATATGTTTTCTCTTCAGCAAATACTAAACGCTGTGATAATGACATAAATAAAAGGAGACTAATAAAGAAATAAAAGAACCTGAATTGTTTTTGGATAACGCCACCTCCTACTGGGTGGATATTTGAAAAATTTGAATATTAATTTAATAATATGGAAATCTGTGTATGATAGCAAGCTTCTCTTATTTATATTGCTTTTTTCCAAACAAATAGGAACACTTCCATACTCAAAGATATTTTTGACTTGTACGGTTAATGAACAGCCCGCGCTTTTCCCTTCAGAAATCCAAGATTGGCTAATCTATCGGGCAGAAATAGTAAAGCAAATGCTTTATGTAGCTGACTCCCCATATATATTTTATAGCCTGCAATCGAAGAGATTCACTGTCCGTGGGATTCAGACGATGATTGAGGGCTATTGACTGTCAAAGAAGAGATTAACACCCCATATATTCCGGCATTCTTTTGTTAATGGATGCTAAAGGCGATTGAATTATGATATTGAAAAGGTAAGGAGACCCGCAGGTCATAGCAACATTGCGACAACGAGTAGATATTTGAAAGATTCGTATAGTGATCTTGCAGATGCGGTGGATGCCTTGCCAATGTTTTGGTATAATAACCCACAAGTATAAATAAGTAATCAATATCCTATGGAAGAGAAGTTGATTCGTTCTTTTCTTAGTTTCGGCATCATTTGTAGTTGATAATTTTTTTACTACACAACAATAATGTATTACTTTTCCTTAGTTTAATAATTTTGTTGATTAGTTCATTTTAAAATGGTTTAATTATAGTAAGGATTATTGGTTGGGTCACCCAGTCTATATAACCCAGCAAATAAAATGGAACAATACGTTAAGTTCAATTGAAAACGCTTTCAGATTGTCCAATAGGATAAAATGAAATTTTTCCTTCAAGGTAATTACTTCTATATATAATGTTTTAATAACATGTTTGAGCCATTGAAATATTTTTATATATTTACAAAATAGCTATGATAGGGGGTTGAAAAGTAGATGCAACTTAATAGAAAAGGAGTTTCTGAACAAGTCGCTGATAGTATAAAAAAAAGGATTCAAGCAGGGGTTTATAAGGTTGGAGATAAAATTCCTGGCGAAAGAGATATGGGGATTGAGCTTTCTGTAAGCAGAAATACAGTAAGGGAAGCTTATAAAATACTTGAGGCCTATGGCTATCTCACTGTTAAACATGGAATAGGGGTATTTGTGGCGTCACCTGAACATCAAATTCAAAAGATGACTGAAGCCTTTTTTGTCTCATCTGATCAAATCAAAGACTTTTTTGCTGTTCGAAAAATTCTTGAAGAATGGACTGTAAAATGGGCTATTGAAAATTCTTGTGATGATCAATTTAATGAATTAGAACAAATTGTTAATGAAGCAAATGAAATATTAACTGGCGAAATTGATTATAACCGCCTTGCCGAATTAGATCATAAATTTCATATAACATTAGCTAACAATTCAAAAAATGAAGTACTCATTAGAATCATGAATTTTTTAATTGATTTACTATCAGAGTCTCGCAATAAATCCATTCAAATCCCTGGCCGCGTCAATCAATCTGTTCAGGAACATGCGAAGATATTACAAGCAATAAAACAAAAAAATACTACGGTCGCACAACAATTAATGAAGGAACATTTAGAAAGTGTTCAGCATTCAATCAATACCGCCTCTCCTAAATAAAATAAAAGGCTGTTCTGATTTAATTACTAATCACACAGCCTTCCTTAGACTATTAGTTATTTTCTCGGGCTATAGGTGTTGGAAACCTTACGTTAAACTTAGTGCCTAATTCGATTAATTCTTCTTCTACGCTTGTTGATAATTGAATTCCTTCTGACAGTCGTTGCTTCTTCTCCCTCCTTCTTCTTTCCCCCGGATATCTAATTTCTGTCGTTCCAGGTACTTTTGGAACTGCCTTCATTTCCCCTAAAAGAGTTTGGAGTGACTTAGAAAAGAGAGTTACATCCATAAACTTTGCAATATCCAACAAAATAAAAAAGTGCCCCACATTTGCCTGTCCTATTTCTTTATCATCATACAGATTTTTTACATGTGGCCCGAAGGCAGCACCTGAAAGGACCCCAGTCAAAACTTCCACAGCTAAAGCTAAAGCTGCTCCCTTTGCTCCGCCTAAAGGCAGAACAGATCCCTTTAAAGCAGCTTCAGGATCATTTGTTGGAAGACCGTGTTCGTCAATCGCCCACCCATCAGGGATACGATCCCCCTGTTTGGCAGCTAAAATAATCTTTCCTCTTGCTACAATACTAGTCGATAAATCAATGATTACAGGTTGGTCATTTCCAGTCGGAAATCCAAATGCAATCGGATTAGTTCCGAAAAAAGCATGTTTCCCCCCCCAAGGCGCAATTCCAGGAGGTGAATTTGTAAATCCAATGCAAGCAAGGTCTTGTTCACATGCCAGCTGGCAAAAGTAGGAGGCAGTTCCAAAATGATTGCTATTTTTAACGGCTATTGCTGTAATGCCCGTTTCCTTCGTCATTTCAATCCCTTTTTGAATGGCTTGATAACTGACGACATGCCCTAGTCCATTATCCCCGTCAACTAATAAAACAGAGGGGGTTTTCATATTTATTTGGATGTTTGGATTCAGATTGATCCTTCCATCGCTGATGCGTCTAGAATAGATAGGCAGTCTACTAATTCCATGACTATCAACACCTTCTAAATTTGCTGATAGCAACGCCTCTGCAACTACTGCAGCATTCTCTTTATTCATCCCCATACTTACTAATACATCATCACAAAACCCTTTAAGATCAGCATTACTGTAAGTATTCATACGTTAGCCCCTTTAAATTTAGTCAATGGTTTTGTACTAAAAGTTTCTGGTCAAAAAAGTACTCTCCCTACGCATAATGTGTAGGGAGAGGGGAAAGATTAGGCACTGCGATATAATTTTGTCATAACAAACTCTCTATGCCCTAGTGCCTCTGCACTTGTAAGTCGGCCATTGACAGTACGAGCAATCATTTCCATTAACTGATCCCCAGCTTCTTCTAATGAAATCTGACGAGCTAGTAATCCCTGGACGTCAACATCAATATGCTCACTCATAGTGCCAGCCGTAATAGGGTTTGCCGTAATTTTAACGACAGGTTCAATCGGATTACCGATGATATTTCCTTGTCCTGTAGGGAACAAGTGTAATACAGCGCCAGCTGCTGCCATCAAGGTGATACATTCCGCTGCTGCAGAAGACGTATCCATAAAATATAGACCCTCACCATTTGAAGGTTTTTCAGCAGGTTCTAATACACCAATGACTTGCTTCGTTCCTGTTTTTGCAATATTACCAAGAGCTTTTTCTTCAATTGTTGAAAGACCTCCGGCAATATTTCCTTGTGTAGGTTGTGATCCTAATAAATCAACGCCTTTTGATTCGATCTCTCCTACATAATCGTTATAGATGGCCATGAATTTTTCTTCCAGCTCTGGAGTAGCCATTCGATTCTTAATCAAATGTTCTCCTCCTGTTAGCTCTGATGTTTCACCAAAGAATACTGTCGCTCCTGCATCAACTAAGCGGTCAACAGCTTGAGATACAGTTGGGCAGGAACCTAAACCAGTTGTTGTATCAGATTCCCCGCATTTTATACTAACTGTTAAATCTTTTAATTCGATTGGCTCTCTTTGTAGTTCTGTCGCCCATTGAACATACTCTTTAGCTTTCCAAGATGCCGCCCGAATAGTTTCTAAATCCCCATTTCCTTCAATAGAGAAGTAGGATACTGGTTTACCAGTTTCAGCGATGCCATCCGCAATCTTCTTTGACCAATTTTCCTCGATACCAATTACTACTACAGCAGCTACGTTCGGATTGGAGCCAGTTCCAAT
This sequence comes from Bacillus sp. JJ1773, assembly GCF_036962035.1. NCBI lineage: Bacteria > Bacillati > Bacillota > Bacilli > Caryophanales > Bacillaceae > Bacillus > Bacillus sp. JJ1773. The sequence continues at coordinate 8,705 of NZ_JBALNX010000011.1, read as the reverse complement.
CATTGTTCTAAAATGTAAATCTAAATCTGGTCCATATTGAAGTCTCCCATAAGCATGAGGAAGAGCCAATGTTCCTTGAACTTGTTTCGCAACTGCTTCACAAGCCGCATTTGAAATGTCATCAACAGGCAATATAATGACATGATTTCGAATTCCTACCTTACCATTTTCTCTACGATATCCAAAGAGTTGTTGTCCCATTTTTACCACCTCGCCGTTTTAATATTTTGTGTGTGAACATAATCGCCAATTGTCCATTCTTCTGTCGTTATACCGATTTGAACGCCATATTTTAAGACAGGCTCACCTTTTTCTAGATTGACTAATGAAATTTTGTGACCTAAAGGAATATCCCCTCTAGCTGTTACTACCACATCAGAATTATCATCCATATAAATGCCGACTACCTGCTCTCCCTCTTTTATCGGGCTAGTAGCAACACCTACATGATCACCTCTGTGATGGATTAGAAACTTATGAGTGCTTACAGGCTTTGTTTCCTGCTTTTCAGTAAGAGTGCTTGATTGACCATTGTTTCCCATTTAAAAGCCTCCTTATATTGGCGTGGTGACCCAACCAATTTATTTATGATTTTATTAAAACACCAAATTCTTTAATAGTCAATAGAAAATATTTAATTTTCTAAAAATTATAAATTGAGTATCATATACACCTAAAGAGGGAATCCCTTTTAAACCTTTTCTACTTTTTTAGCCGCTAATAAAGAAGTTCTTATCTGTGATCCATTCGTCAGGCCAGCAATCCGGTATAGTGACCCAACCTCAATATCCTAATTTTAACATCACACTCAAAAAATGACTAATTATTATGGATACTTTAAAAATTTACATTTCCTTATTTATTTGAAATAATATTAGTCAAAATATTTCAAAAACATTGAATTATAATCTAAATAGTGATTTAATAAATTTATATTGGTTGGGTCACTATGCCATGGTTTCAGAGGCTGGGGAGAATTTTATTGGTTCTATCCATATCAAAGGAAAAGGAGGATAGAAGAAGGGAGATTCTTAATTTTCCACACAATTTGGGGGTACTGATTATGAAGGATGTTGAAGTAACAGTTATGCGGTTTGATCCACAAACAGACAATGAGCCTAAGTATGAAACATTTCAAATTGAAGCAAAAAAAAATATGACGGTATTAGATAGCCTGTTTTTAATCGTCGAGGATCAGGATCCTAGTCTATCTTTCCGGTGTGCATGCAGACTGGGAATGTGCGGTTCCTGTGGGGTGGTCATTAATGGACGAGGCCGTTTAGCATGCCGAACTAAAATTGAACATTTAGGGGATAAAATACTTGTTCAACCTATGAGGAACATGGACGTAATAAAAGATTTAGCCGTCAATATGGATAAATTCTTTCAAAATTGGGAGAAGGTAAAACCTTATTTTGTTCCAAAAGAAGATACGGATGAGTTTGCTATTATACCTCCATCATCAGGAAGACGAGAAATCATAGATGAAAATCAAGATTGTATTACTTGCGGATTGTGTTTTCAATCCTGTAATACAGTTTCACTTAGAGGTGTCGATGAGTTTATCGGTCCAGCCGCCTTAAACCGAGCTTACAATTTAATTGCAGATGAAAGAGATGGAGCTAGAGAGGAAAGGCTGGACATGGTGGTAGAAACAGATGGTGCATTTGGCTGCCGTTCTTTTAGTGCTTGTGTAGAAGTTTGTCCAAAAGGAATTAAACCAATGGCAACAATCCAGAAAATCAAAATGAAGCAGTTGAAAAGAGCGATAGGTATGAAGTGGTAATTCGACTAAACGATAGGAGATGGTTGGGGAATGGCTTCAACTAGTTTGCAAACAAGTAAAAATGTTCAAGAAGTAAAGGTAAAACAACGTCCTTTTGTTGGCTATATTGCATGGATCGTTCAAAGAGTTACAGCATTAATCCTACTATTTTGCTTACCATTAAAAATCTATAGTGGTTATGCGATGGTCGGAAAACTTCCAGGCATCGGTATTTTCTCTTCTTTACATTTAAACGCTTTTTTAGATGCTCTCTTAATCTTTGCTTTAATTTTCCATGCCTTATTTGGTTTTAGGGTAATTCTAATTGATGTCGGTATTGTAAAAGATAATCGAAGTGTGTTTACTATTTTTACCGTTATTGGTGCAGTTTTATGTGCCCTCATGTTTTATGTCATTGTGTCCTAGTAACATACTATTATATTAATTTTCACTAAAACAAAGTAGGTGAACTCGTTGGAACACGTAGAGACAGATATTCTAATTTTGGGGAGTGGCGGTGCTGGTTTATTTGCAGCTCATCATGCAGCTGATCAGGATCCCAATTTAAAAATTATCGTTTCAGCAAAAGGCTTAATAGGAAAAAGCGGGTGTACCCGTATGGTACAAGGCGGTTATAATGTTGTACTTCATCCAGATGATTCATTTGAAAAGCATTTTAAGGATACGATCAAAGGTGGGGGCGGAATCAATGATCAGGAGCTGGCATGGACGCTAGTAAATGATGCGCCTAAAAGAATAAGAGAATTAGAAACAAAAATGGGCGTCTTTTTTGATAGAAATGAAGATGGAACGATTCACCAAAAACCCTTTGCTGGTCAAACATTCGACCGGACTGTTCACAAGGGAGACCTAACAGGAATTGAAATTATTTCTCGGATGCGTGATCAGCTTTATGCTAAACCAAACGTCACCGCATGGGACGAAGTAAGGGCTATTGATATATTATTTGATGAAGAAAAACGCAGAGTAGCTGGGTGTTTAATGCTCAATATGAGAACCGGCGAATTTATTGTCGTTCACTGTAAAGCTGTTATTGTCGGGACGGGCGGTGCCGCTACCATGTACAAGATTGCAACACCTAGCCTTGAGAAATCGGGAGATGGAATGGCTATGTGTTACCGGGCAGGAACAGAGTTTTTGGATATGGAAATGATGCAATTCCATCCAACAGGACTGCTTGCCGAGAATTCCCGGTTAAATGGAGGTGTTCTGGAAGAGGGCCTTCGTGGAGCTGGGGGCTATTTAATCAATTCTCTTGGAGAAAGATTTATGAAAAATTACGATCCGGAACGTATGGAGCGCTCTACAAGAGATCGGGTTTCAAGAGCTGCCTATATGGAAATTATGGAAGGTCGCGGAACTCCGTTGGGTGGGGTATATGTGGATGTATCCCATCTTGGGAAAGAAAATGTACGGCGAATGTTCCCTGGCATGGTAGAACGCTGCCGGGATGTTGGTAGGGATTTAAGCATAGAGCCAGTAGAGATTTCCCCAGCAGCCCACTTTCATATGGGTGGGGTAAGGATAACGAACAACTGTGAATCAAATATTGCCGGATTATTTGTGGCCGGAGAGGACGCAGGTGGAGTACACGGAGCAAACCGCCTAGGCGGAAATGGCGTTTGTGACTCAACTGTATTTGGTGCCAGAGCAGGCGATGCGGCCGTTTCCTATATTCATACCATCGGCACTCATGGAAAAATATCGGATGCCCAAGTTCAATCCATTATTGACGATATTGTACAGCCTTTTAGTAATGAGGAAGGGGAAAATCCCTTTTATATTCGTAATGATTTGAAAAACTTAATGTGGGAAAAAGTTGGTCTGGTCCGAAATGGGAAAGATCTAGAGATTGCTTTAAATGAACTTAGAATATTAGAAAAGCGAATTGAGCGTGTATCTGTGAAAGGTTCACGACACTATAATCTAACATGGCAAGAATTCTTAAATGTTCGTAATCTGATAACGATAGCCAAGATGGTTACGGCTAGTGCCCTAATGCGTACTGAAAGCAGAGGCTCTCACTACAGAGAGGATTATCAGGAAAGCAATGATGAACAATGGCTAAGCAATATATATGTGACTAAGGGCGGAGACGGAGAACCCCGCTATCATGTAGAAAAAACTAAACAAACCCGTATCGATGTGGGAAGAATTGAAGGATATAAGATCGAAGTAGCTTCCAAATAACAAGAAAAGGAGTGGTCACTATGACAGTTGCAGATTATGCTGCAGATTATAAGCATGTTTGGGGAGTGGACCAAGATTTTTATAAAAGTGTCGAGGAATCCTGCAAAACTCTTTATATTGAATCTCTTAAGGATTTACCACCTGATGTTAGAACTGCCTTAGAAAGAGCTTACAAAAGTGAAGAATTAGAAAGTGGGAAAGAGATTCTAGCAACACTCATTAAGACTGTTTCCACTGCGGATGATCAAAAATTATTAATCTGCCAAGACACAGGAATTCCTGTATACTTTGTAAAAGTAGGAAATCAAGTGCGGTTTGATGGTCTAAGACTAGAGCAGGCAATTAGAAAAGGAACGGAACGGGCAACGCTAGAGCATCCGTTAAGAAGCAGTATTGTAAACACATTAACAAGAAAAAACCATGGCACTTCTACCGGAAACCAAGTCCCTATTATTAACTATGAATTTGTGGAAGGAGATCAAATTGAAATTTTAATTGTTCCTAAGGGATCGGGTTCTGAAAATATGAGTTATTTAAAAATGTTAACGCCCGCCGCCGGTATTGAAGGGATTAAAAAATACGTCTTAGAATGTGTGTTTGAATCTGGCGCCAATCCATGTCCTCCTACAATCGTGGGAATCGGAATCGGTGGAACGGCAGACAAATGTGCAGCACTTGCGAAAAAAGCGGCGGCACGTGAAGTTGGTTCTCCTAATCCGGATCCAGATGTACGGAAACTAGAGGAGGAACTGTTTGCTTTAATAAATAAATTAGGATTGGGTGCACAAGGCTTAGGAGGAAGTACGACAGCATTAGCAGTCCATATTGAAGCAGCAGATACGCATATGACATGTAACCCTGTAGCTGTCAATATGATGTGTTGGCCTGCGCGAAGAATGAGAGCTATCTTCACTCAAGGGGAAGATCCTAGAATTTCATTTTAATGAGGCTTCCCAAAAAGTTATTTTAATAATTAAACCTAATGGTTCATTTGATTTTTTAAAAAAGTCACCTATTTAAGCTCAATTTCATCCCCCAATTAGGGAGATATTGAGTATAAGAAAACCTTATTCCTTTCATCCACAGATATTACTGATAGTCACTATTTAAGCTGGAGGTTTTCAAATGAGTAGCGAGCTTCAATTAGAAAAATCCGCCGTCCCGAATTCGAAAATACCATTTATAAAGTCAAAAAATCTTCCGGGTATTAGTTTAACATTTGTTATTGGGCTAATCGCCCATTCTTTGGGAAAGGATTTTCCCCTGATCGGGGGGGCTGTCATTGCCATTGTTATCGGAGTCCTCATGAGACAGTTTCTTGTTGTTCCCGAGGAATTTTATCCTGGAATCGTCTATACTCTTAAAAAGTTATTAAAACTGGCCATTATTCTTCTTGGCTTTAGCTTTAGTTTTTCTGAAATCTTCCAGCTTGGAATAAATACGCTAATTATCGTATTAGTTGCAGTCATCCTCGGTATTGGCCTAACCTATTTCATCGGAAGGTTATTTAAACTCAAAGGGAATATTCCTTTGCTCATTAGTTTAGGGACTGGAATATGCGGGGCCACAGCAATTGCCACTACAGGGCCCATCCTTAAAGCAAAAGATGAGGACATCGTCTATGCAGTTAACACCATTTTTGCCTTTAATGTATTAGCTGTCTTAATCTATCCAATGATTGGCCATTTGCTTTCCATGCCAGATAGTATGTTCGGGGCATGGGCAGGTATAGCCATTCATGACACCTCTTCTGTTGTCGCAGCTGGTTACAGCTACAGTACAGAAGCTGGAGATGCATCCGTTGTTATTAAATTGATTAGAACATTAATGCTAGTGCCAGTTGCTGTCCTATTATCAATTTTTATATCAATTCAGAACAAAACGGCGAATTCCGATCAGAAAAAAGTAAAAATGAGTAAGGTCTTTCCGTTCTTTATATTATTTTTTGCTGGGGCTGCTGCGATAAATACGTTTTTCCCTTTGCCATCCAGCTTTATCGAGCCCACTACTTTCATTGCTAAATTTGTCATTTTAATGGTCATGGCCAGTGTAGGTTTAGGAACTGATTTAAAAAAGATTAAATCTGTAGGGATACGCCCCTTAATGGTTGGTTTAATTTCATCCATTATCATGGGAGCTATCAGCTTACTCCTAATTATTATCCTTTTTTAATAAATTTTATAGAATAATCGTTTAGTTGCCTTTAGGATTGCACGGTTTAATAAATCCAATAGGAGGGGTACTATGGCACATTATAGATTAAAAGCTCCGTTGACAGATGAAGATATTAAGAAATTATATGCAGGGGATACAGTCACTTTAGATGGGATCATTTTCGGAATCCGTGATGCAAATCTAATTCGCCTTTTTGATAAGAAGGTGGCACTGCCAGCTGACCTTGTTCCACAATTACAAGGATCAATCGGCCTCCATACGGCTCCGGGAGTCAGAAAGTTAGAGGACGGTACCTATGAAAAGGTGAGCATCGGCACGACTACAAGCTATCGTATGGATCGTTTTACTAGGGGATTAATGCAAGATTATGGCATGAAAGTCATTATTGGAAAAGGAGGACTCCTCGAGGATGGGAGTCAGGCATGTGTTGATTTTAATGGTTGTTATTTCTCTATTCTCGGGGGATCGGCAGCATTGGAGACAACACAAGTAGAAGCCATTGAAGATGTATGGTGGGAAGACCTGATGCCTGAAGCCATATGGAAATTCAGGGTAAAGGATTTTGGGCCATTAATTGTCTCTATTGATTCTCATGGGAACAATAAATACAAGGATATTAAGAAAATTGCAAGAGCAAATCTAGATAATATATTAAATCAAATTTAGACATGTAGAAATGAACGGATAAAGGCAAAAGTCCTATTTTAAATAGGATTCTTGCCTTTTATCTTCTAGTTTTTACAGTTTAATAAATAAGGGGGGCATTGTATGGAGGAAGGTTGGATCTTCCTATTCCTGATTGTCCTAATATCTTCTTTACTGCAAACAAGTACGGGCTACGGATTTTCAGTTATAAGCACACCGTTTTTATTTTTGATCTATCCCTTGCATACCGCGATTCAAATTAGTATTATTCTTTCTCTTTGTCTTTCCATCTTTATGATCTTTAAAATAGGAAAAGAAATCGATAAAGCCCTGTTAATACGTTTAATAAAAGGAAGTAGTGTAGGAACTCTCTTAGGAATTCCGATTTATCTTTATTTGGATGTCACCCTGCTAAAGATCATCGTGGGTGTACTGATTCTGATTTTCACGGTTCTTCTTATTTTAAAATTAACCATCAAGCAAACAAAGAAAAGAGACATCTTGACTGGTGGAATATCTGGCCTTCTAACGACAAGCATGGGAATACCCGGTCCACCTCTGTTACTTTATTTTTCTGGGAGTGCAATGGATAAAGACAGCTTTCGGAATATTCCATTAGTCTACAATCTCTTTGTCTATTTCATTAGCTTAATATTACAAATCATATTTAGCGGTACAAGTTCAGTCGTATGGACCTCTTCCCTTATTTCCATTCCAGCGCTTCTTTTAGGCATATTGCTGGGACAGTTCTTTTTTAAGAAGGTCAGCCAGAGTACATTTCGATTAATTTCCTATCTGATTCTACTCTTTACAGGCGGGTATTTGATTATCATGAACTTCTTTAACGTTACTTAAGGAAAATGATCCATACTTTAATACAAAACAAAAAACGTGCAGCTCTTTAAACTGTACGTTTTTATTTTCCTTCTTTTGCTCAAGAATAAATATCAAAGAAAAGCTTTATACTTACAAGCAGAATTAAGTACGCCGCAATTCTCTTTAATGTTATTGAATTCAGTCGTTTTGTTATTCGTCCGCCAATTTGGGCACCCGAGATTCCCCCTATAATCAGCATAAACGCATAGCCTGCAGGAATGGAGCTGATACTCAGTTTAGTAATCAAACTTCCCGATGCTAAAAGAAAACAAATAAGCAGACTGGAACCTATTGCGGTTTTTATAGGAATCTTGAAAACAAAAATCATAAGTGGGACAAAAATAAATCCCGCCGCAATTCCTACTAATCCCCCTGAAATACCTATCATTAGACAGGCCAGTACAGTTAGGATGGTTGAAAAAATGGTAAAGTTAAAAGGTTCCGATTCCTCATTTGATTTATAGGGTATTTGCATTACAATGGCAGCCGTAACAGCCAGAAAAGCAAAGATGGTACGTAAAAGAAAGTCAGAGGAATAGGAAGCTAATAAAACCCCAATCATACCGCCAATAAACGCCGGAATACCCATGATTAAGACTACTTTACGTTCGACAAGTTTGTTCCTTATATAATAAAATCCACCAGAAAGTGTTGAAAAAAAAGTTTGCATAATAGAAAAACCAGCTATCGTGTGCATCGGGAAAGTTTTACCTGTCAGCAAAGGAAAAACAAACATTAGCATAAAGACTAAAATAATTCCTCCTCCAATTGATAACAAGCCCGTAATCATTCCAGATAAAAAACCGATTAACAACATAGTTACATACATTTTTAAGCTCCTTAATTTATTTCGTGATATAAACCTTAAACTCCTCTGGTAGTACTTAATTGAGCTACATGAAATACGATGTTATTCATCCTCGGCAATAACAATAAGATCAGATACGAATAATCATTAAGCAAATCATAGGTTTCAAACTAAAATAATTTTGATAAATACAATTCGGAGAACAAGTGGAAAAAACTCTTTAGA
>NZ_JBALNX010000109.1:0-8089 GCF_036962035.1 Bacillus sp. JJ1773 | reverse complement strand
CACATCCTGTGGGCCGCAACTACAATCAGTTGGTAAAGAACAAGAATAATATTTTTTTTATAAATAGCCCATGTCTATCATATTCATCTTGGATTAATCAACACTGATTGAGTTTCACTAAATGTTTTTACTTTTTGTTTCCATCCCTTATTATAGAGGAAAGGCTATATCATTGAAAAGGCGGGGATACAATGAAGAAGTTTGACTTTGACAAAATGATTAATCGGGAAAATACCTCCTCTGTTAAATGGGGAATGACCCAGCAAGTCTTTGGAACGAGCGATGTATTGCCAATGTGGGTAGCTGATATGGATTTCGCGCCGCCTTCGGAAGTGAAAGATGCTCTTCTAGACCGAGTTCATCATGGTGTTTTCGGCTATACATATCCTTCAACCTCTACGGCTGATAGCATTAAGCAATGGCTTCAGAATAGACACAGCTGGAATGTTGAAAGTGAATGGATTCTTTATAATTTGGGAGTCGTTCCTTCGATTGCAACCGCTATTGAGGCCTATACTGCACCTGGAGATAAGGTGATGCTCCAATCACCTGTATATGCTCCTTTTTTCGACATGATTATGAAAAATAATCGGGAAGTAGTAAATTCACCTTTAAAATTAATTAATAATCGATTTGAAATCGACTATGCTGATTTTGAAAATCGTTTAAAAGAGGGAGTTAAATTATTCCTTTTATGTAATCCGCATAATCCTGGCGGCAGAGTATGGACAAAAGAAGAATTACAAAAAATCGGTGAGCTCTGCCATCAGTATCATTGTTTAATTCTTTCCGATGAAATTCATTCTGACCTTGTTTTTAAACAAAATAAGCATATTCCAATCGCTTCATTGGATAACAAATTCAGTGAGATTACAATTACTTGCATTGCACCAACAAAAACATTTAATCTAGCAGGTCTACAAGCTTCTGCTGTTATCATTTCCAACAAAGAACTTCGCGAAGGATTTCAAAAAGTTCTGCAGCGTCAAGGCTTCTTTTCATTGCCAACATTTGGAGCAATTGGAATGGAAGCTGCTTATCAGCACGGGGATAGCTGGTTGGATGAGCTTCTTGAATACTTACATGAAAATATCGCAACAGCAAAGAGCTTTATCGAAAAACACTTGCCTTCGATCAAAGTCATGGAACCTGAGGGCACCTATTTATTATGGTTAAATTGCCGTGGGCTGGATTTAAGCGATGAAGACATTAGAGAACGGTTATTATATAAAGGCAAGCTGGCATTAGAACCAGGGAAAAAGTACGGTCCTGGGGGCGAAGGCTTTGTTCGCATGAATATCGCCTGTCCGCGGGAAATGTTGTTAGATGGGTTGGAGAGATTGAAAAAAGCATTTGATTAATAAGTGGATAAAGTTGTGGATAGTGGGTCAATTTTCTTTCACCAAATACTACTTTGTGGACAACTTTTTGGAAATTTTGCTTTTTTGTCCGATAAACACACTTTGTCGGACAGCTTTTTGAAATTTGACGCTTTCCTGTCCGATAAACTCACTTTACTGGACAGCTTTTCGGAAATTGATGCTTTCCTGTCCGATAAACTCACTTTACTGGACAGCTTTTTGGAAATTGATGCTTTCCTGTCCGATAAACTCACTTTGTCGGACAGCTTTTCGGAAATTGTCGCTTTCCTGTCCGATAAACTCACTTTGTCGGTCAACTATTTAGAAAAAGGCTCTTTCCTGTCCAATTACCGCTCCCTCTGAAGAAAGACCTTTCCCATTATCCGGAAAGGTCTTATTTATTCTAGTTCTTCGTATTTTTTGAAATTGGCCCACACGCAATCAAATCACCAGAATCACCTGATGGCTGTGTCAACGCTCATACTTACCTGTTATTATTTGTGATTAAATACAAACCTTAATTAATTATTACTTGGGAATGCAAATGACAGACTTTTGTCTTCACTTGTTGATAGCCAGCGTTCTGAAATCATCTTTGATTTTGTATAAAATTTTGCTTGATCTGGACCAAACATTTGGCCATCACCAAATCTTGAGCCCTTAAAACCAGCAAAGTTATGATAACCAACCGGAATTGGAATTGGAACGTTTACACCGACCATTCCTACATCAATTTCAGTTGTGAATTTTCTGGCTGCCAGTCCATTGTTTGTAAAAATCGTTACGCCATTTCCTAATTCATGCTGATTGATTAATTTAATCGCTTCCTCTAATGTGTTTACACGTACAATATTTCGAACGGGACCGAAGACTTCTTCATCGTAATTTTCCATGCCCGGTTTTACATGATCAAGCAAAGTTGGTGCCAAGAAGAAGCCTTTGCTATTTTTTGTTATGTCTTTATTACGTCCATCACAAATGATTTTTGCACCTTCTTCTTCACTGCGGTCAATGGCTTTCAAAATATTTTCTTTTGCTTGCGGAGAGATAACCGGGCCATAATCGACATTCTCTGTATAAGCCCCCACTTTTAAGTTATCAATCTTTTCTTTTAAAATTTCTACTAAGCGATCCGCCGTTTCTTGACCCACTGGCATTAATGTAGAAATGGCCATACATCGTTGAGAAGCAGCCCCATACCCTGCACTGATGAAAGCATTCGCTACTTGTTCTAAATCAGCATCTGGCATGACTACCATATTATTTTTGCCTCCGCCTAATGCAACGACACGTTTTCCATATTTAGCGCTTGTTTCATAAATATATTGTGCTACAGGTGTTGAGCCAACAAAAGAAACTGCCTGTACTGCCGGATTTTCAAGGAGTTCATTAACCGCCTCTTTATCTCCATTGATGACTGTCCAAATACCATCTGGAAGCCCTGCTTCTTTCCATAATTCACTCACAAATAAGGGTGTCATAGGCACTCGCTCGGAAGCTTTTAAAATAACAGCATTTCCAACTGCTACCGCCATACATGTCTGGGCTAGCGGCACCATGATTGGAAAGTTGAATGGAGAGATTGCTGTAACTACACCTAGCGGATATTTAGCGGAATAAGCATTAATTTCCCCGCCTACATTTACTGAATATTCGCCTTTCATTAAATGAGGAGCATTTATAGCTAAATCTACAGATTCTATCCCGCGGGTAATTTCACCTATTGCGTCTTCTTCTGTTTTTCCGCTTTCCGTGCAGATTAATTCAATTAATTTATCTTTATTTTCCGTTAGCAAGTGCCGGAATTTCATTACAACCTCTGCGCGTTTAGCTACTGAGATATCCCGCCATGCAGGGAATGCAGCCTCTGCTTTTTCAATTGCATCTTTCACTTCCTCTGCGGAAGCTAACGGCACTTTGGCAATGACTTCTCCTGTAGCAGGATTGAACACATCGGAGAAACGGCCGCTTTTACCAGCAGTCATTTTTCCCTCAATAAAATGTGTAAGTTCTTTCACTTCAGTAATGTTTGTCATCATCGTAATCTCCTTTCAATAATTAAGCAGCTAGTTTCATATAGAAAAAACATGATCCCATCCGTGCGATTCTGCTATTTGGGGTGAACAGTTATTAAGTTTCAATTGCTTGCACTAATCTTGCAAGAATGAAATCCTTTTCCTCCAAGGTAATGTTTAATGGTGGGGAAAGTGTTAATACATTGTTATAGCCCGCAACTGTCACACCGTTTTTCCCAATAATTAGTCCTTGTTCTTTACATTTTGCAATTACTTGATTGACTTTCTCTACAGGTAATGGATTCTTTGTGCTGCGGTCTTCTACTAGCTCAATTCCTATAAGCAATCCTTTTCCTCGAATATCTCCAACATGAGGGGATTGTGATAGTTTATTTTTTAATTCAGTAACTAAAATCTCACCCATGATAGAAGATTGTTCATATAAATTTTCACGTTCCATAATTTCCAAGTTTTTCAATGCAACTGCACATGCCGCGGGAGAGCCTCCAAATGTATTAACATGGCGGAAAAAGTCATAGTTTCCGTTTCTAGTGAACTCGTCATAAATTTCTCTCTTTACAGCCGTAGCAGAAAGTGGCATATATGCGCTCGTAAGCCCCTTTGCCATCGTGATAATGTCAGGCCGCACTCCATAATGCTGATGTCCGAAGGCTTTTCCTGTACGTCCGAATCCGCAGATTACTTCATCAACTATTAGTAAGGCACCGTGTTTCTCGCAAACTTCTTTTACACCTGTTAAATAATCATCAGGAGGCATTATGACCCCTCCGCCTGTAATAATCGGTTCCAAAATCATGGCAGCTATCGTTTCTGGGTGTTCCCATGTCATAATTTCATCTACTGCTTTAACAGAAGGTAAATCGGCTGCATTCTTATATCCATCCTCATTGTAACGGTACTGATCCGGCGCTTTAACATGAATAAATCCTGGCGATAATGGTTCGTATTTGTATTTCCGTTCAGCTTGCCCTGTTGCCGCGAGTGCGCCCATAGAGTTTCCGTGATAGGCACGATAACGCGAAACAATTTTATAACGTGTTCCTTGCCCTTTTTGCTGGAAATATTGGCGAGCAATTTTAAATGCTGTTTCATTCGCTTCTGAGCCGCTATTTGAGAAAAATACAACGTAATCCCCGCCTAATAAATCACTGATTTTCTCGGCTAGTAAAATCGCTGAAGGATGGCTAACCGTTAAGGGAGTATAATTGTTCTCAAGGAGTTGGTCATATGCAGCCTTTGCAATTTCTTCCCTTCCATAACCAACGTTTACACACCATAAACCTGACATGGCATCTAAATAGCGATTCCCCTCTATATCCGTCAGCCAAGCTCCTTTCGCTTTTTGAATAATAGTCGTAGCTTGCGGGTTATAAGGCTTCATTGAATTCCAAAGATATTTCTCATCTTTCGTGACTAAACTTTCAGTAATATGAACATTCCTCATTTGAGCCACTCCTTTAGAAATTTGTTACTTCTGCCTTAATTGTGACGCTTAATATCATGGTTATCATCAGACACAATGTTAAATGATAACTAATTACCGTTTCACACATTGACACTTTTGATTGCTAAATTCATTCCCGGGCAGATCAAGGCCTTGATACGAATTTGACAAAATGAACAGAATGTATTTTTACTAAGAATCAAACTGCTAGCAAGAAATCACTGAATATTCAAAATTAGAAAATTAAAATCCTGCTCTACTTGGAATTTTCAGAGTCTATAATCTGGAAGTTATATTGAGTTGCAAGCAGCATCAATTCAACAGCTAGGCGCTTTGGTGGAAGCATATAATCACTTCCTATTAAACTTTCAATTTTGGATAAGCGATGATATAAAGTTTGGCGGACGATAAATAGCTTCTTTGCAGTCTCATTTTTTAGACAATTACATTGCAGATAAGCTTGTAATGTTTCAATCAGTTGTCCATTATTTTTTGCATCATAATCATAGAGAGGCTTTAAATATTTTTTAGCTAAATCCATAATAGCTTTGTTTTTTTGTATTTGAAGGACTAATTGATGTGTGTAAAGATCTTCATAAAAATAAGAAAGTTGAAGAGCGTTATTGCGGATTAATAAAGTATCGCGTGCAGTTTCACAGCTTTGATGCACTAATTTATAATCATTCATAATCTGGCCAACGGCAGTAGTGACCGATAGATTTATATAGTTATTATTCTTTCTGAAATTTCTGATTTTATCGATACATTCTATGATACGATGTTTTATATCATGTCCATATATATCTGCAATAACATAAATCAGCCTTTGCTTTTCTTCTAATAAAAATAATACGAACCCTTTATTTTCAAAAATATTGCGAGAGTATAATTTATAATAATTTAAATCATATTCTTTTTTTGAATTCTTTATCTGATCGATTAATACAAAATATGAGCAATTTAATAAATTATGAAAACCCTGTTCCTGTAAGAAATTAGTAATCACAGAATCTTCAACTGTTCCATCTAACCAAGACTCCAGTAATAGCCGGGAGTGAATGTTTTGTTTTTCTTCTATGTATAGACTGCGCAGCAAATATTGCGATAACGCCGTAACAGTTCTATCCAGAATTAATAATTCAAACTCATTTATTGTTCGATTCTTCGTGAAAATACATACTTCTCCATAACTTTCCTCCAATATATTTACTTCACATTTGGCAAAATGACTTCCTTCCCCTTTTTGTTCGTATTGGTCCCTTAAGTTCTCATATATGTGATGTTTTTCATTTGGAATAAATAATGGCTGCTGCCCATTAATGATAAATGCAACGTTCATGTTTAAATATTTGTAAAGCTTCATGAGGATATGTTCATAATGGGTTATTTTTAATGTTAATTTATTTATTTCTTGTGAATAATTTTCAAGCCGTTTGATCATTTCATACTGTTGATTAATTAACATACTATGTATTTCCTGTGTTATTTCAATAAATGGAACTATTTCATTAAACACAATAATTGGTAAATTATGCCAATTAGCCAACTCAATCACACTATTTGGAACAGATTGAATATGTTCACCAAATTCAATACATAAAGCGGCTGCTTCTTTTGTGATCAGTTGTTCTAAAAAATTTAATAGAGTCTCTTCGGATATTAGTTGAATTCCCGTTGTTAATATTAATTCTTTTCCCTTAATGAAGGTACCTATCTCTTTCGATTCCAGTATATGAACCCACTTAATAGTATTCAATAGTCCGCCATGACCAGCGATCACTTTGGCCTTTTGAAAATGGTTTCTATCAATTAAATCTTGAACCTTTAGCGAATAAGACATATTTTACCCTCCTAGAAAAAGGCTTATCATGCTCTATACAGAAAATATAACATAATCTAAAACGGCAAAGGGAACTTCTTTACATTATGGTTATATCAAGCTGTTAAAAGGCTATGTTATATTTTTTTTTACTTAGTTTGTAACAAGAGAGATAAGTGAATAGAAAAAGGAAGTTTATGAAGTATCTTTGATAAAATAGAAGAGATGAAATACAAGCAACTAAACGAAAGACCTTTCCCATTATCCGGAAAGGTCTTATTTATTCTATTTCTTCTTTTTATCCTTTGAAATAGATCCACACGCGATCCGATCACCTGAATCACCTGCTGGCTGTGTCATGCCATCATCCTTGCCATCATGAATCACAATAGAAGTTCCGTCTTTCGTTAATAATGATTGTTTGCCTTCCTTGAGTGAGACCTGCGGGGCCATAATTTCATCCTTTGCCTTTCCATCCTCCCCTACAATGAGGTTGGGAAGGTCACCAGCGTGGGATCCTTTAGGATGTAGGAGTCCGTGCTCCTTAACTTCTGGATTAAAATGATTTCCCGCTGACTTGAAATCTGGGGGTTCACATTTTCCAGTATCATGAATATGCATGGCATGCTCACCTGAAGGCAAGCCCTCTAAATCTAAAGATAGTTTAACCCCTTTTGACTGTTCCTCTAACTTAATCGTTCCTAAGGAGTCCCCCACGGCATTATACATTTCAACATCCAGATTTCTGATCGTCTCTTCCCCACACCCTGTTAAAATAAAAAAAGGGAGTAATAACCAAGCCTTTTTCATGTTAAAAAAACTCCTATCAAACAAATTCTTCCATTAGTATCACCCTATCTCCCTTTTCATAATCAATTATTTGGCAGGTTAAACCCAAATCTTTAATTCAATTAGCAAAAAAAAATAACCAAATCAAAATAGATTTGGTTATTTCCTGCTTCTGCTAATTTTTCTCTTCAGTGCTATTCAAGTTATTCATAATTCGATCCTCAAGTTCCTTTGCCTTGATTGCTTCACGTTTTGAAATCCGTAAAATGAATCGGAAGGTTAAAACGCATAAGATAAAGAAAATCGTAAAACTGATGGCAGCAGGAAAATATTCTGATTTATCTTGAGGGAAGTATAGAAACAAGGACATAACATACCATTGCAACATATCAACTATCCTTTCTGCAAAAATGCAGTGGTTCAATATGTTATTATATCAACAATTACGCCGTGTTCCAAGCCTTTTGCCATAGGAAGGATTCTCTTAATTTTTAAAGGCAATGTAAAAGGGAAACTACATTCGTAACCCCAAAGACATCGATTGATGACCGTGTCGGCCACTTTTTGCGCATGACGGGCATCAAAGACGGCGTTTGATGACCGTTTTGGCCACTTTTTGCGCATGACGCGCAGCAAAGAC
>NZ_JBALNX010000108.1:0-21968 GCF_036962035.1 Bacillus sp. JJ1773 | reverse complement strand
GCTTATGATAGTGTATAGATTGAGTTTTAATATAAGTTTTATAAAAAAAGTTTTGTTGATGAGTTTTTATAATTAAGAATCTAAGTTGTGTTCATCGGAATTTGAATATAAGGAAAATTATTGTAAACTTAGAATTACCTTTAGTCCTTGTATCGATTAATATATAAGAAGAGACTCTATAGATATGCTTGTTTGGTTAAATTAAAAGGAATGGAAGGAGTAAGTCTTTTGGGGAATTACGATTTATCTGTATTATCGCCTGATGAGTTTGAATTAATGTGCAAAGATTTACTTGAGGTAGAGAGAAATATAAAATTAGAAAATTTTAAAACTGGTAAAGATGGGGGTATAGACTTACGGTATTCAAAGAATAAAAAGGAAAATATTATTATTCAATGCAAGAGATATGGCAATTTTCAAAGTTTAAAAGGTAATCTTCAAAAAGAAGTAAGCAAAGTAAGAAAACTTAATCCCAAAAAATACATAATTATGACTTCTGCGGGCTTAAGTCCAGCAAATAAGGAATATATCCAAGAATTATTCAAAGGATATATACGTAATACATCAGATATTATTGGTGGAGATGAAATAAAAAGTTTATTAGGAAATCATAAACAGGTAGAAAGAAAGCACTATAAATTGTGGCTTTCAAGTACTAATACTTTACAATCCATTGTTAATAATAATATATTAAATCGCTCTGAATTTACTGAGCAGCAAATAAAAAATAAAATTAGAGTTTATGTTCAAAATGAAAGTTTTTCAAAGGCACAACAAATGTTAAAAGAGGAAGGCTTTCTGATTTTATCAGGTGGTCCTGGAGTTGGAAAAACAACTTTAGCCGAAATATTAAGTTATAGCTACATTGCGAGTGGATATGATTTTTTTGAGATATCAGAGGATATAGAAGAGGCTGAGAAGGTTTTTATTGAGAGTCAAAAACAAATTTTTTATTATGATGATTTTCTTGGGCGGAATTTTTTGGAAAGGAACTTATCAAAAAATGAGGATAGGAGATTACTAAATTTCGTAAACAAGGTCGTTTTGTCACCAAACAAAATTTTTATAATGACCACCAGAGAATATATACTTAGACAAGCACAATTAAAGCATGACCTTTTAAAAGATAAAAGATTTGATTTCAATAAGTACATTATTAATGTAGAAAATTATAATAGATTTATCAGAGCAAAAATTCTATATAACCATGTTTACTTTTCGGAAGTCCCTCTATCATACGTTAGGAAATTAGTAGAAGGGAAGGCGTACCAAAAAATTATTCAACACAAAAATTATAATCCCAGGATTATTAATTTAATGACTAACAAAATGATTATTGATGATATTTCCGAAGAAAACTATCCAAAAGAGTTTATAAATAAATTGGATTACCCAAATGAAATATGGGAACATGTCTTTGAAAATCAGATTGAGGAAGCATCGCAGAATATATTACTTTTGTTAATGGTCATGGGAACAAAGGTTGATTTGTTGCAGTTAGAAAATAATTTTAATAATTTAAATACCATATTAAACAATAAGTTTAATAATAGGGCTTTTAAAAATGGTATAAGAGAATTAGAAAAAACATTTATTAGAATATATAAAGAAAGTATCACGAATAACTTTATTGTTACTTTCCAAAACCCCTCAATACAAGATTTTCTTTTAAAGTATAGTTCGAAGGATAACTCGATTATTGAGATGATTTGGAATACTACATTATATCTTAAGCCCTTGTTGAAAACTTTTTCGGGCTATCGGATTCAAGGAAAAATAAAGATTCCAGCTATTTTAAAAACACGTCTTGTAAAAATTTTAGCTAGGAGATTTGATGAGTATGAAGATTGTGGAAACAACAATTTAAAGCTATCTCAATTAAGAGTCATATCAGATGTTTTCAATATTAATGAATATGAAGAACTAAAAACTATACTTACAACTGTAATAAAAGAAATTACAAGGCCATATTTAGGGAACGTGACAGATTATCTTTTCCTTATTGATAAGTTCAAAAATATACTATTTACCGAAATAGACTATAAAGAATGCTTATTTAAAATTATAGATAACTCTCAACTATTCAGTGATTTAGAACATATTATATTTATTAATAATAATTTTTCTGAAATATACAATGAAATAATGAATGAGATAAATTTAGGAAAAATAATTGACTTGATTTGGGAAGATAACGAAAGTGATTTTGAAAATTGCGACATTGGAGAATTGGAAGCAGTATTGAATACCTTTGAAGAAGTAGGGTCTACATTGGATATTGATACCTCTGATTATATTTCCAGGTTAGAAGGGGTTTTAAGTGAAGTGCCTGAACCTGATTATGAGGCTATTGAAGATTATTACATGGATGACTATAGGGAACGGTTTTATGAGGGCAGAGAAGATGATGAAATTGAAGCCTTATTTGATACTTTGTTAGAAAAAATAGATTAGGATTGCATTATTGACTTTATTGATGCATGATTTAAATAAGTAATGTAAGGTATTTCTTTAATCGTATGGACAATAGCAAGATAAGCATTGATTAGTTTTTTTGAATATGCTGATATATCAACGGTGTGGCGAAATTGGCAGACGCGCACGACTCAAAATCGTGTTCCGTAAGGTTGGTTTCGACCCCGACCACCGGTATCTTTAGATCAAAACGAGTTTATTTTAAAAACGTTCAAACATCTACAAATGTTGATATATCAATGTTTGTAGGTGTTTTTTGTTTTTTCGGGAAAACGGCTGAAAAAGCTAGGTTTTGATATCATTTTACACATTTTTTACACAGGAAAAGTACAAAAAGGAAGTACAATCCCACTTTTCTTATATTAAGAAACTAAAATCATTGATCATTTGACTTTATAATCTTCCTAGTGGGATAGTTACAAAAATTCCTAATCAGTTGTTTCCTATCAAATAATCTCACGCACAATGTACAATTTCCATTCTAAATTACCCTTTATTTCCTTCCGAAACCGCTCGTTTCCATAAAGTTCTTCAAATACTAGAAAACAATGAATCCCATACTCACTGGAATGATAACGCCGACTGTAGAAGTTGATGTAAGCAGCCCAGAAAAGATTAGTATTTTTATGAGCAGCTTATCCTTTTTATTAGTAACTATAAATTGATGATAAAAACTACTTCCTATATGATTCTAATAAATACTATAAATATTATGGGGGACCATTTATATGGAAATGTTATATCCGATTTTTAGCAGAAACAATTTTAATCTTAGGAAGGAAACAACAAAGGCTGCAGAATTCACAAATGATGAAACGAAAGAAATTATTTACTTAGTTCCAACTAAGAAGGAGATTAGCATTATATTAAATCCAGAAATAGTTGATAAGAAAGCGATACTAAGAGCTGATAAAAAGTTTCATAGTACAGCACTCACACAATTTCCAAAAGAAATGCATACGGGCGCGGCTCCGATTCATTACGGTTATTCTTTCAAATTTGCCAATGAAAGTGAATTAGATTCATTTTTATACAGTTTTAACAGAATTTAGACAATTGAAATATAGCTATATAGGGTGCAATATGAGGAATAGGCCGTACTTTCGCGGCCTTTTTTAATTAGTTTTTTTCCAATGTAAGATGTATTGAGATTCGATTCGTATTTATTTTAAATTCTATTACATATCTTAATTTGAAAATAATATTTAAATGTTACTTTTAGTAAAATTAGTAAGTGCTTATACAAATATATGTAAATGTGAAATCTTTGATATAATATTTATAAATATTTTAATTGAACGGAGTCTTTCTTATGAATACTGTATTAACGCAGCCGTCAGCAGCACCAGTAATTCAGGCACTTAGATCTATTGGCTATAATGCCAGCACTGCTATTGCAGATTTGATAGATAATTGCCTGGATGCAAAAGCATCCATTGTTAATATTAATTTTGATTATGGCGAATCAGATGGAATGATCAGAATTATTGATAACGGATTTGGAATGAATGAAGAGATGCTTCAGACTGCTATGAATATTGGTTCTAAGGATCCGCGTGCAAAAAGAAGCACTAATGAACTCGGAAGATTTGGAATGGGTCTGAAGACAGCATCCTTCTCTATGGGAAAGCGATTAAGTGTGCTTACAAAAAGAGAAGGCCAATATTTTGAGAGATGCTGGGATTTAGACCACGTATCTGAATGTAATGAATGGCTGCTTTTCACAAATATTCCCGAAGAAGTTAAATTAAAAATGGGAGAAATACAAGGGGAAAGTGGCACAATTGTCTGCATTGATAAGCTTGACCGATTCATGGGATATGGAGGCAAGCGAAAATTAAAGGAAACCAGTTATTATAATAAAGTCTCCCGAATAAATAGACACTTGGAATTTGTTTTCCACTCTATTCTTGAAAAAAACGAAGTAAAAATGTTTATTAACGGAAAAGTGATTGAGCTATGGGATCCGTTTATGCGATTCCATCAGAATACAATTGAAGGCGAAACACAGATGCTTCGAATTAATGATAATAGAATTAGAGTCCAGTATTTTATCCTGCCTCACGCTTCTAACTTAAATGAGCCTGAGTACAAAAAGGCAGGCGGATATAAGGGCTGGCGTGATCATCAAGGTCTGTATATATACCGTGAGAATCGATTGCTTTACTTTGGAGATTGGATGGGGATGTTCCCAAAGGATGCAGCGTCCCAGCTTGCAAGGGTGCGTATTGATCTGCCTAATACTGCTGATTCTGATTGGCAGGTAGATATAAAGAAATCAGGCATAAACTTACCTGAGGATGCGAAAAAAAGGCTAGAGACCATTTCTGCTATTGCAAGGAAAGTGTCAAGGGATATATTCTATTTCCGGACTCAGACAGGTTCCACAAACCAGACTTTTAAAGGAAGTCTGAATACTTGGGAACAGTCAGGAAGCGAAGATGGCCCGCAATTTATTCTAAATAGGAATCATCCAATTCTATCAGAGCTCCTTAAGAACTTGGATGACGAAAATGCAAAGCTATTAAACTTGTATCTTAAATTTGTGCAGCTTGGTTCGCCAAGCAATATTATAGACTCTCCAAAGGTTCCCGAAGAACAGGTTCAGGAGGTGCAGGATAGTCAGAGAGAGCTGGTTATCCAGTTTGCTTCTTCCATGCTTAAGCTAAATGTAGCAGACAATGAAGAGCAGCTCCTGAATATTTTGTTATCACAGCCTGCATTTGATGGATTGAACCGGGCAACATTGAAAGCAATAATAACGGAGGCGAATTTATTTGTCAGTAATTGATAATAAGAGTCTGTTTGAACAGACCTTTACAAATAATTATTATCTGCTTAAAACAGTATCTTCAACCCAGGAAGAAGCTGCAGAGAAAGCATTAGAATCAGCTAGGATGCTAGCATCTGGGTTTGGCCCAATTGATGATGTAATGTTTCAAAAGTGGTCACTTGAAATGTTTAAGAAATACAAAATTGGTTTAGAGGTTCCAAAGGATTATGTCATGCGGAACGATAGAGAAAAAGGCTGGTTTAAGCCTCAAATGGCAGCGAGCGGATTTTACTGGACAAGGTACCGCAGATATCTCTCAGAGGTGAAAAAATGGCCATTGGAGGCTGTTCAAGCAATTGACGAGACAACAAATCAAATTATGGCTTCAATTGGAAACCCTAATTCCATGGAGCCATTTGATAATCGCGGTCTTGCATTAGGGTATGTTCAGTCAGGGAAAACAGCCAACTTCACAGGACTTATCAATAAAGCCTATGACTTAGGCTATAAGCTAATCATTGTATTATCTGGTATTCATAATGATTTAAGAGCCCAGACACAGATTAGGCTGAATGAAGAAGTGATTGGCAACCGGACAGATAAGAATGGCAATCCGATTGGAGTTGCCCAAATATATTCTAATACAGCCGATCATATTATCTCCTCCTGGACAACAGAGGTTAATGATATTAAGTCCAGCCAAAGGGGCACAAGCAATCTCAATGCTCCAACTTTAATGGTTGTGAAGAAAAACAAAACAGTATTGGAATCGCTTAGAGATCAGCTAATCAATCACCGTGATTTATATAACCTGGATATTCCTGTCCTTATAATAGACGATGAGGCTGACCAGGCATCTGTTGATACTTCTAATCCAGACAAAAACGAAGATCCAAAAACGATTAACCGGCTAATCAGGCAAATACTTGAGGTATTTAACCGAAAGGCTTTTGTTGGCTATACAGCAACACCTTTTGCAAATCTTCTTATTAGCAAAGAGGGGAGAACAGAGGAAGAGGGAGATGACCTCTATCCGAAAGATTTCCTTGTTGGTCTTCCTAAACCGAAGGAATATTGTGGGCCTGAAGAGTACTTTAATGTAGAAGAAGATGCAGATGACACAAGGCCGAGTCTTATTCGTTCACTGAGACAGGAAGATCTTGATGTATTTACCACTATAAAAAAGAAAACAGATGCTGATAAATTCGAAGAAGTGCCGCCGCAAATGCGAGAGGCAATCTTGGCATTTTTACTCGCAATTGCCATCCGTAATTTGAGAGGGCAGAGGAAAAAACATAATTCCATGCTTATTCATACTTCACGCTTCAAGGATGTTCAATCAAGTGTGAAAGATGAAGTCTGGCGGACTTTTGATGCTATCTCAAAACAGCTGCAGTATAATCCTGAAAGCAGTGTGATTGCTGAACTGCAAGAACTGTATGAAAATGACATTCGTCTGACTAGCAGAGAATGGCCAAATGAGAATCATCCTGATTTCAGCTGGGAAGATGTATATGAAGAACTAAGAAAGTGCAGTGAGAGTATTCAAGTATTTGAAATAAACGGTAACAGCCGGGATGCTTTGGATTATCATCAATATAAAGAAGATGGATTAAATGTAATAGCTGTCGGCGGTGACAAATTATCAAGGGGACTTACGCTTGAAGGATTAAGCATCACTTATTATTTCCGGAACACGCTTATGTACGACACACTCATGCAGATGGGCCGCTGGTTTGGCTACAGAAAAGGCTATATGGATCTCTGCCGTATTTACACGTCTGAAGAGATTGCTTCAAATTTTGAGCATCTGGCCATCGCGATGATCCAGCTTCGCCAGGAGTTTGACCGTCTTGCTGCGATGGGAAAAACCCCCTCTGAATATGCAGTCAAAATGCTAAGTCATCCAACAATGATGCTGACAAGCCCGCTGAAGATGAGAAATGCCGTATCTTCGAATGTGATTTATGCAGGTACATTGCAGCAGACAAGGCTATTTGACCCGAATGAACAGGTGCTCAAAGGAAATATGGATGCCACTGTTAAGTTAGTGAACAAGCTTCAATTAGAAAAAAATACTTACAAAAAAACGAACTACTTCACAGCATCTGCCGTTAATGCAGAACTGATTAAAGAGTACCTGTCAGAGTATCAGACAGCTGACAGTACCATTGTGAATTCCGTATTGATTTCGGATTATATTGACCGTGCTAATAGAAGTGGAGAGCTAATAAAGTGGACTGTTGCAGTAGTTGAAGGGGATCCTTCTGTTAGCTCAGGTCTGGGAGAGTACCCTGTTGAAATAGGAAAACTAAAATTAAAATCAGCTGCTGCCCTCGGGAAGAAAGTGACCCCGCCGGTAAGCAAGGATCATATAAGAGACATTGGGGCAATTGTTTCTCCTAATCATGAATACATTGACCTTGACCCTGAAGAGATAGAGGGAATAAAAGACCGGACAGAAAAACGCAGAATCCGTGACAAAGAAAAAGGATTAATCCTAATATATCCTTTACATCCGCAAGTGCCGATCTTCGAAAGTCTGGATGTGAAATACTCTTCAAAATTAGTGCCAATTGGAATTGCATTTTCTTTCCCTGGCACAGAGATCGATGATACAAGTATCTACCAGACTAACAAAACAGTATAAATAACTTTATTTAAGGAGAGTAGCTGTGATTAACCTAAAAATAGAGTTTGAACAAATGATCAAGGAACTTAAAAGCCAAGATGACAGTGAAGTCTATAAGCTTAATGTCCTTACTTACGAAAGTCCTGTCATGTTTGCAGGAATTGATCCCGCCAATCATCATCGCCAGCTTTACATTGACTTGGGAACCGAACCATGGGCGGATGATCAGGAAAAAGCCTTGCCGAAATGGCGCGGAATGTCTGTGAAAATTGAGTACTTTGAGAAGGTTTTTCTGTTAAAACAGCATTATTTTCTCGTTATCAGGCAGGAGGATGAACAAAGCTCTGAAATATTTGACGTTGTTCTCCAAAACCTTGCTGATCATTTGGCGGCTGAAAATGCGGAGTCTCTTTTTTCTAAAGTTTATAAGGTCCTCGATAGATGGAGAATCTTTTTCCAGAGAGGCGGGTTCAAAAAGCTTTCAGAAGAACAGCAAAGAGGTTTATTTGGAGAATTATGGTTTATTAATGAATGGCTGGATAAAAACCCTGGACAGCCCCCGCTTATTATTGAGCAGTGGGAAGGCCCTACAAGAGGCAGAATAGATTTTAAAGGAAGCCGGTGCGGTCTTGAGATTAAAACTGTCATTGATAAATTATCGAAAACTATTAAAATATCTAATGAAAATCAGCTTAAATTAAGTGAAGCTGTTTCATCTATATTTCTTTATGTATGTTTTCTTGAGCAGAGCAGAACGCATGGTTTATCTCTTCAGGAACTCGCAAACCAAGTTCGGAACAAAATAGCAGAAAGGTCCGAAAGAATTGCGCTCTTATATTTTGATCTAATGACGGACCTTGGTTTTAGAGAAGAAGAATACGCTGATACTCTGTACTTTGTAGAAAAGACAGAAGTCTATGAAGCGGGGGAGGATTTTCCAAGACTCCTAAAGGAAGATCTGCCTAAGGGTATTTCTCATGTAACATATAATATCGATCTTACTCATTGTTCAGAGTTTGAGAAAGATCAAGAAGCCATATACCAAATGTTTAGAGTGGAAGGATAAAAAATGGTTGAAAATAGACAAAGAAAAGAATTTCTCATCGACTTTATGGAGGAGCTAGAAGAAAGGGCAGCTAAAACAGGGAGCTATCAGGTTCCATTTCTTGAAAAAATGCTGTCGTTTATGGAAAGGCCTGATGATCCTGAAATTTTGATCCCGCCTTATTTAGATACAGCAAAGAATATTGCAGTCAATGCTTATTCCTTTGACGATGAGAATAATATATTAGACCTGTACGTAACGGATTATAATTTTGAACAAAATGAAGATGATCTTCTTACAGTTAACATGACTGCAGTAACAGAGACTGCCAATAAGGCAAAACGATTTGTAACAAACGCAAAGTCACTTATGCAAACTATTGATCATTCATTAGAAGCTTTTGACCTTGCTAAGATTATTTCGAATGAGATGGATAATCTTAACGAAATTAACATCTTTGTAGTAACAAACATGTATTATTCTTCTAATAAGCCTGTAGAGATGTCAATCCCTGGTATTGAAACAGTCAATGTACAAGTTTGGGATATTGATCGTGTTCAGCAGCTCATTACTTCCGAACAGGCTATTGAAACAGACTATATTGACTTTGAAAAGGATTATGGTGAGACCTTTGAAATGATGTTTGTTCCAGATCCTGCGAATGGGGTTAAGGAATTTGACTGTTATGTCGGATACATTTCAGCAGAGCTCCTTGCAAAAGCATATGATGAATGGGGACAAAAATTAGTTGAAAGAAACGTCCGCTCGTTCCTCCAAGCTAGAGGAGGAACAAATAAAGGTATAAGAGATACCCTAAAAGATCCCTTTCAGCGTAAAATGTTTGTAGCTTATAACAACGGAATTTCAACTGTAGCCCGAACTGGTGATTTTGAAATGGTAAATGAAGGTGTAAACCAGTATAGAGTAAAGGGTCTAAGCGGCTGGCAGATTGTTAATGGAGGACAAACTACAGCTTCTATTCATAAGGCTTATAAAGAAGGAATTAGCCTTCAAGATGTTTATGTACAGGCAAAGCTTACTATTCTTCAGGTTAATGAATTTGTTACAAAAGATCAGCATTTGTTAGAAGATGATATGATCTCAAGAATTTCACAATATGCAAATACACAAAACAAAATAAACAAATCAGACCTTCTCGCTAATACCCGGTTTATGTCTGATTTAGAAAAGTTCTCCCGAAATATTTGGATTCCTGCACTTGATGGCAGAAGACCAGAGAATAAATGGTATTTTGAACGTGCAAGAGGCCAGTATATGGTAGATATTAGCCGAAGAAATCGCGGAAAGGAACAAAGCGAATTCAAAAAGCAGTATCCTAAAAATAAAGTACTGACAAAAGTAGACCTTGCGAAATATTTCATGTCATGGGAAGGCTATCCTCATGTTTCAAGTAAAGGCGGAGAGGAAGCTTTTAAAAAATTCATGGATTTGAACAAAAGTTTTTGGAGCGGCAGTACACAGGAAAAAATAACCCTATCTGTCTATCAAAAATTAATCGCAAGAGCAATAATTAATCAGCGAGTAGAAGAGATTGTTAATGAAATGAAACTGAGAGGCTATAAGGCGAATGTTATTTATTATACAGCATCTATGCTTCATCACTTGTACAGTGGTCACATCGATTTAGTTGCAGTATGGGAAGAACAATCTTTATCTGATAAATGGGATGAAGTTATCAGAATCATTGCTGATAAAACTTTATTCTATTTAAAAGACTCTGCTGGTGAACGAAACGTTACTCAATGGGCAAAACAAGAGGCATGCTGGATACAATATAAAGATTCATGTTCGAAAGAATTAAGTAATTTAATTTAAAACATGAAAACACCCTTATCTTACTTTCAGCAAAGAGTTGGGTGTTTTCATTTTGAATTTTTTGCACTTCTAATAAAGTCAGCAATCATTTCTATGGTTTTTTCAAAGTCCTGTTTAAACTCGTGTTCCCAAATTCGGAGTACTCTCCAGCCATTCTCAATGTAAAAGCTTGTTACCTCTTTATCCCTGCTTTTATTTCTGCCGAGTTTATTCATCCAATAATCTTGGTTTGATTTTGGCATATTTCCATGAACAGGGCAGCAGTGCCAGAAACAGGAATCAATAAATATGACAACTTTGTATTTTTTAATGGAAATATCAGGTTTTCCGAACATTTTTGTATTTTTTCTGAAGCGGAAACCTTTCTTCCAAAGCGCTTTTGAAACATCGTTTTCTAAATTTGACTGTGATTTGATTGCTTGCATGTTTTTGGAGCGCTGCTCTTTTGTTATTTTATCAGGCATCGAATCACTTCCGTCTTTTATAACTATTAAAAATATTCCCTTAAAGGTACTGGTTTAAACATGATCAAATCCCTTTTAATATTAGTAGTTTTATTATGGTATAATTGAAAAGTTACTTAAAAAAGACTTGAATGGAACATTTGTTCTGTTATAATGTAATTAGAATTTACTACTTCATGTAGAAGTGAGGTTTTTAAATGGATAAACTAAAAGTAATGGATCTTTTTGCAGGAGCAGGCGGTCTCAGCAATGGATTTGAACAGACTGGAAAGTTTAAAGTTAAGGTTGCTGTAGAAATCAATGATTATGCAAGGGAAACATACAAAAGAAACCATGAAAATGATGTTATTTTACATAAAGATATCACTCAACTGGAGTATGTAAATAACGAAGGAGAAAAGAAGGCAGAATACAAAGATATTGATGTAATAATTGGAGGCCCTCCATGCCAAGGATTTTCAAATGCAAATAGGCAGCAAAATACACTAATTTCTTCAAACAATCAGTTAGTAAGAGAATTTATTCGTGCAATCGAGGAAATAAAGCCAAAAGCATTTGTTATGGAAAATGTTAGAACATTAGAATCTGAAAAACATAAGTTCTATCTAAATGATAAAGATGAAGTGGAATTAAAAAGATTAAATATTGAGCCATCAGAAGAACATATTAAGATTGGATACAGAAATTCATATTCAGGGAGATTAAAAGAATTTCTTTTCAATGCTTATCAAAAAAAGATAGATTTAAGACCTTATATGGTGAACAAAGAGCTTTTATCTAAGCTGAACTCTTTGTTAAGACATGCTAGAAAGCAATCGAATAGAGCTTTAATGGAATTCATTAATAAAGAAACAAATCAAAAAGATTTTACAAGAATTATCAATAATCAATGGCAGGAATCGCATCAAGAGTATTGGGACAACCTTTACCATTTAGATTGGGCAGATCTGGGTGAAATGCTTAAAAACTTAATTGAAAAAAATGAATTAAATCTTTCCGATTTAAAGAGCAGATTAGAAGAGATTGTTGAAACTCAAAAGGTTATTAATAAAATATCTGAAATAATTTTGAACCGTGTAATTTTGTATGATATTAATATTAATGAGTACACTCTTCATGTTACAATAAAATCCTTTAATGTTTTTAATTATATTAAACGAAAATTCTCGGACCTAGGTTATATTATTAATGGGGAACAATATATATTCAATGCAGCACGATATGGGGTACCTCAAGAAAGAAGAAGACTCATTTTGATGGGTGTCCGAAAAGATTGTTTAAAAGCTGAAAAGGTTATAACTCCAAAACCATTATTTTTAAACAAAGAGGAATTTAATAAAATATATGATGCTATTGGGGACTTAGAGAGGTTAGCCCCAAGTACTGATGTTAAGGAAGATGAAATGGACAGGGGAACCAATACTCCCATTCTTGGCAGTCCATTAAATGAATACCTTAACAATAATAGCAATCAAAAAATCTATAACCATGTACGGACAGAATCCAGGGATGTTGCTGTTAAAAGATTTAAAGCTCTAAAAGAAGGACAAAATTTCCATGATTTGGACGAGTCATTAAAAACTACCTATACTGATCATAGCAGGACTCAAAATACTATTTATAAAAGACTATCATACAGTCAGCCTGCAGATACAGTTGTAAATGTTAGAAAATCAATGTGGATACATCCGGTAAAAGACAGAGCTATCAGCATAAGAGAGGCTGCAAGATTACAATCATTCCAAGATTCCTACAAATTTGTTGGATCGAAGGATTCTCAGTATCAGCAAATTGGAAATGCTGTTCCTCCAATCTTGGCAAGGTGTATAGCAGAAGGGTTATTGGAGTCATTAGGAATAAAGTTAGAGGTTAAAACTAAAGATATAATAATTCCTGAGCAAATGGTTAATACAGGGGAATATGAGGTCCATTGACCTAATAATCTATAAAAGAAGCTATATCCGATGGATATAGCTTCTTTTATTTTTCAATAATTAAATTTTATTGGAATTATATTACCAAAAGATAATTCTTTTAAGGTACAATTATATCATAAAGATTCTTAATAATTTGGAAACTCAATACTTTAAAAATTTTACATAGATAAGCATCCCAATTAATTTAGAATATTAAGGTATATAGAATGATATTTTAATTATACCTCAGTAACGTTAAAAAATTGAAATTGCATTTTTTTTCAAAATGAAAGGATGACACCTATGGATCGAGTGCATGAAGGAATTTTAAGAAAGTTTCAATTCCTGAAAGGAAAGTTATTAATTGGCAAAGTTGAAATTAAAGGAGAGAGTTCACAAAAAAAACTGCCGCCTGATCAATTTGTACCTGAGCCACATATCCTGCATGATTTAATTAGAGGTTTCTATAAACCAGCAAAAAAGCCATATTTATTATCCTATCAAGCTACGGAATTAGATTCAAATTACGGGAAACAAATAATATGGGACAAAAAGGGATACAGTTTTATTAAAATAGAGATGAAACCTCCAAGTGGTGAGAAAGATAATCGAAAAATAAGTGATATAGAAGCTGCTAGATATAATCTACTAAATAATATTCCAATTGGAATATTACATAAGGAAAATAAGGGTAAAAACAGAGTACTTGGATTAGGGATAATTGTGTCAGAGAGGGCTGATGGTGTATTTTTAGTTGATCCTTATGAGTTCAAAGAAGATACCGCTGGAGATTTACAATTTTTAAAGAAGATGCATGAAGATCTAGATATATATACAAATATAGTCCAACAGATCCTCCAAAGTAATGCGCAAGAATATTTTAGAAATAAATTATTATTGCATTCACAACAGTGTGTAATTTGCGGAATTAAAGAAAGGGCATTTTTGCTCGCAAGTTATATAAAGCCCTGGAGGTATTCCTCTCATAATGAAAGGGTTGATGAAAACAATGGTCTATTATTCTGCCCTAATCACGAAAAAATTTTTAATTGTGGATACATCTCTTTTTCAAGTAATGGAAAAATTTTAATTTCATCTGAATTACCAGAAGAAATTATTAGGAAGATAAATTTATCTTCAGAGATATCTATTAAAACGAATATAGTAATGGAAACGTATATGAAGTGGCATAGAAAGAACTGTTTTAAAAAGTAAACAAATGATCTATAAAATAAATCTTGCAAAATAGTAGACATAATCAAAAAAGTTTAACAAGGATAAATATTTATGATTAATACCGAGTTAAAAAATATTTTATTAGTATTTTTTTCTCGAGATATTATTTAATAATAAAAAAGTTGGTGAAAAATTGATAACGGAAGTAGTACAACCGAATATATCCAATTTTATAAAATCCTTAAGAGATATAGGGTATACATTTGAGGTAGCTGTTGCAGATGTGCTTGATAATAGCATTACAGCAAAAGCAAAAAATGTACATATTTCTTGTATGCCAAATCCAAGTACAGTGTTTACATTATTAGATGATGGTACTGGGATGTCTAATAGTGAGCTTATTGATGCTATGCGTTTAGCTACAAATGATCCAGACTCTCCTAGAGAAGGAGTAGACTTGGGGAAATTTGGATTGGGCTTAAAAACAGCATCTTTTTCACAATGTATAGACTTAACAGTTTTATCGAAAAAGAATGGGGTAGTGTCTATTAAACAATGGGACTTAAAATATATTTCAAGAGAAAACGAATGGTTATTAATTACGCCAGATATAAGTGAGTACACTAATGTGCCTTTGTTTGAGGAGTTTATGCAACAAGAAAACGGGACGTTGGTAGTGTGGCGCGGGATTGATACGTTTAAAGAAGCCGACATACCTAATAAGTTAGATATATTGAGAAGCCATTTATCTTTAGTATTTCATTGCTTTTTAGAAGGGATCGTTCCTGGAAAAAATGCCTTAAAAATTTTTGTCAATGGTCAATCATTAGAACCTTTTAATCCATTTAACCCAAAACATATAGCAACGCAGCAATTGGTACCGGAAAAAATAAAATATTTAAATTCAGAAATAATAGTGCAGCCTTATATATTACCGCACCATTCGAAGCTATCTCAACAGGAATTTGACAAATATGCTACAAAAGATGGCTACACCAAATCACAGGGTTTTTATTTATATCGTGCCCATCGCTTGTTGATTCACGGCACATGGTGGAGTATGCATAGAACAAACGATGCACACAAGCTTGTACGTATTAAAATTGATATCCCTAACAATCAGGATACCGCATGGGGAATTGATATAAAGAAATCAGCGGCCAATCCAGTAAGTGAAATTAAGAAAGACCTAAAGCGTATCATTCAGCAAGTAACTGTAAAGGGATCGAGACCTTTTACAGGTAGAGGTAAAAAGATTGAAGATAAGAGAACTACTCGATTTTGGGAGCTGGTTGCTGATAATAAAGATATTCACTTTGCAATCAATCGAGAGCACCCGATTATCAAAAATCTAGAAGACACACTAAGAGAAGACCAACATCAATTATTAAATGTCATTTTAATGGGGTTAGAAAGCTATTTGCCGTTAGATGCCATTGTTGCTCAGTTGAATACTAATCCGCTAAAAGTCAAACAAGAAACACTAATTAATGAAAATGAGATTATAATGCTAGTGGAAAATTGGCGTTCAAAAGGTGTTAGTGAAGCGTTCATTAAGGAATTACTGAAAACGGAAGTATACAAAAACAAGGAGGGGTATTTTGAAAATGCAAGCCAACACTGAGATTAATCATTATGTCATGTATAAACATGTAAAAGAAAAAATTTCTGGAACACTACAGGAACAAAGCGGTTTGCAGGAAGATACTATCCAAATAATTATCGAAGAATGGAAATCTTTAATCAAAGTTACAAAGCCACAGTTCTTAAAGACAATTTTAGGAATAGCAGATGCGAATAATATACGTCCATTAACGGAAGAGGAATGGAAGTATCTTCAAACAGAAATGGAGCAATCCTTTAATGTTCGGATCACAACAGGGATTCTTGTAACAGGAAAAGAACAGAAGAATAGAGACACCACTTGGTGGACAGGTAAAAAAAAGCTCCAATCTGATAATTATTATTTAACCAATTATATGACGTACATGAAACGTGATTTACCGCAAAAAGTACTCGAAACCATTAATGATGATACGGATGCCATTATGAATAACTTAGCAGACCCTGATTTAGAGTCCTTTTCAAGATATGGCATGGTTGTGGGCCATGTCCAATCAGGAAAGACCTCCAACTATGCTTCGTTAATTTGTAAGGCTGCTGATGCCGGTTATCGTTTTATAGTTGTTATTGCCGGCGGACAAAATAACTTGCGTGACCAGACACAAGCACGACTAGACGAAGTATTTGTCGGAGCAAATTACAGGGGTGTCGGGCTATTACCTGAATTTAAAAGAGAAAAAATGCCTGCAAGTTTAACC
This sequence comes from Bacillus sp. JJ1773, assembly GCF_036962035.1. NCBI lineage: Bacteria > Bacillati > Bacillota > Bacilli > Caryophanales > Bacillaceae > Bacillus > Bacillus sp. JJ1773. The sequence continues at coordinate 5,330 of NZ_JBALNX010000108.1, read as the reverse complement.
AATGCAAAAAATGACTTCAAAATTGAAACAGCCAGAGCGCAGGGAACTACAAATTTTGATAATATGAAGCAACCAATTATAGTAGTGATTAAAAAACATACGAAGACCTTAGATCATCTTTTAAAATGGTTAGATATTCATTATAAGAATCAGGTGGATAAACCAATGCTTGTGATCGATGATGAATCCGATTATGCATCGATTAATACAAAAAAAGAAGAAGAACCAACCGTTATCAATGAGAAGATACGGCTTCTCTTACAGAAATTCAAAAAGAGTGCCTATGTAGCCTATACAGCAACACCATATGCTAACATTTTCATCGATCATAATGCAAAAAATGAAGGTGCAGGCAGAGACATATTCCCAAGCGATTTTATTTACGCGCTTGAAGCACCATCTAATTATTTCGGTGCAGAAAAGATTTTTAATAAAGACAACGAGAAGTATGTAGTCGAAATTCCTAATGATGAAGTTGCTTATGAGTTAGATGATGACATTCTCTATCCTCCAAATGAAATCCCTTTTGTCATTAAGCACAAAAAGGACTATGATGGTGAACTAAGAAAGCTGCCTGAAAGCTTAAAGGATGCTGTTCGTTTATTTGTTATCAATATTGCAATCCGTAATTTACGGAATCAAAAGAAGCATAATAGTATGTTAATCCATATTTCTAGATTCACTGGCGTACATGTTAAGGTGAAAAAACTTGTAGCAAGTTACTTTGAGGATCTTAAAGCTGAAATTAAAGCGTATGGAAACCTGGCGAATCCGTACAATTTTTCACATTTGAAAGCAATGAAAGCTACATTTTCTGAAAGATTAAAAGATATCGAATTTGATTTTGGTACGGTTTTAAAAGAAGTCTGTTTATTAGTAGATTCCATTCAAGTTGTAGATGTACATCAGAAAGCCAAAATCCCTTTAGAGTATCGAAAGGATATTCAATCAAATGTTATCGTAATTGGCGGGTTAAGCTTGTCCCGCGGTTTTACATTAGAGGGATTAAGCGTGAGTTATTTCTTAAGAACGACGATCTATTATGATACATTAATGCAAATGGGCCGATGGTTTGGTTACCGAATCGGTTATGAAGATATTTGCAGAGTGTACTTAACGGATGACATGAATAAGAAATTTGGATTTATTATTGATGCTACGAATGAATTAGTCAGCCGTTTAAATGTTATGCGAGAAGAAAATTTAACACCGGAAGACTTTGGTTTGGCCGTGCAATTGCATCCAGATAGTCTGCTTCAGGTTACAGCACGCAATAAGTCAAAATATACAGAAGATATGTATTTAGAGATGAACCTGGATGGTCAGATTAAAGAAACTAGATGGATCAGCAATAAATCAGACGATCTTAATGCAAATGAAACCCTGTTAAAAGAAACAATCCAAGCCTTACAAAAGGGGGAATACGAGTATGTAGCAACCGATAGTCATGTTTGGAAAAATGTTGATAAAACGATTGTTAAAAGATTCGTGGAAAATTACCGATTGTATAAAAATGACCCTTTGGGATTAAAATCGAGAATGCCGATTGAATTTATCAAAGATTATATTGAAAGAGTTAATATAGACTGGGATGTAGTCTTATACAATGGTAATAGCGATACAATATTCGAGGCTGATTCCATTCAAGTTCAGCGACAATACCGTTCTGTAACAGAAAAGCACAGTTATTACGAAGTTGCCAATAGACAGCTTTCAAGAGCGAAACCAGAAAGTATTATCATGCCGACTGTATTCAAAAAGTTGAAATCACATGAAATGCGCGAAAAATTGGTGAAGCCAGTATTATTCGTACATGCTTTAGAACTTGGGGATAGAAAAAATAATAAAATAGAAGCTGTTGGGTTTAGTATCAGCTTCCCAAATTCAAAAGATCCTTTTGTTAACAATGTAAAAGTTCGGATAAATAGTGTATACAAAAAGCAACTGGAAGAAGCGTATAGAGAAGAAGCTGGTGAAGACGGTGACTATGATGATGAATAATCCCTGGTTACAATTAGACCGGCTCAGCCGAATAAGAGTAAAAGAAACAATCAAATATAATGCGTTTTGGATTGTGGATGCCTTCAATCAATATGGATTAATGATGCAATGTGATGAAGATTTTATTCAGCCGATCCGCGAGATCAAGCTTAATGGGATGCAAATTCAGCTTGATCAATCTTCAAGTCCGAACAAGCTTATTTTACTATTAAAAGAATCGAAGGATTGGGAGATTTTCCTAATCCTTTGCAATGATTTAATAAATGTTATGAAGGAGCATAATGAAAATATAATTGTAAATGTAATGAAACGAGTAGAACGCTGGCAGAAGCTGCTTCGCAAGTCAAGTTTTAAAATCATGTCAAAAGAAGAACAGATGGGTTTGTACAGCGAATTAAAAATCTTACGCGATTATATCATACCTGCTTATGGTTATAGTGTCGGTATCCACGGCTGGGTTGGCGCATTGGGAGACAAGCAGGATTTCCTCCTGAAGAACTTCGCGATTGAAGTAAAATCTTTTCGTATGACTTCAGGTAATCGTGTTTGGATTTCTTCTAAAGAACAATTGAATTCAGAAAAAAATCCTTTGTATCTATTTTCCTGTGCTCTAAATGAAGCAGGTAGCGGGGAAACCATTGCTGACTTGGTTAAATCGATTAAAGAAAAAATTGAAAATGAAAGCCTTTCAAATGAGTTTACTGAAAAGGTTGAAGAGTATGGTTATTTTCCTGAAATACCGCAGGAATCTCTATCAAAGTTTCTATTAGAACAGGTTATCGGTTATGAAGTAAGAGATGGATTTCCGAAGATAGCTTCAGAACATGTTTCACATTTAATACCAAACATAAAATACAACATTGATTTATCGGGGTGTACAAATTTTAAAGTAAACATAACAGATATTTTAATATAAACGGAGATGGTAGTCATGGCAACTTTAGTAGAGTTCCATCAGGACTTCTTACAATCCATATTTTCGGATTCCGAAAGTCGCGGATTATTGAAAGCTCAGTCTTTTTTCGAATTAGTATGTGAAGATCTTATGCAAGTAGGCGATTTAACCAATAATTATGAAATGGCAGAATTCATAAAAACAGGTTGTGAGGTTTATGGATACGATTATGATGAAGGCAGAAAAATATTTACATTGATTAATTTTCAATTCTTTCAAGATGATGTCATTGAAACATTAACCAAACAGCAGATAACGACAAAGTTTAATCGTTTAAAAAAATATGCGGAGTTAAGCATGGATGGTCTTCATTATGATTTAGAGGAGACCTCTGATGCCTATTCTTTGGCATTTACTATTAATCGGCACGTGCAAAACAACTTAATTGATAAATTTCGTTTTATTGTCTTAACAGATGGTAAAATGTCAAAAAACATATCCCATATACCAAACGAATCGATTGAAGGTATTGTATGCGAGCATAAAATTATTGATATACAATATTTATACAGTATCTATATGTCTCAAAACAGCTCTGGTTCATACAATATTGAATTGAACATTCCTTATTTGGAAGTACATAACACATCGGATGAATATCAGTCCTATTTAGGGATTATGAACGGAGAACAATTATTTAAAATTTACGATGAATACGGGCAAAAGCTTCTTGAACAAAACGTCCGTACCTTTTTGCAGTTTAGAGGAGGAGTCAATAAAGGAATACGAAATACCATTCAGTATAAACCGGATATGTTTTTTGCCTATAATAACGGCATTACTGCAACTGCCACGGATGTGGAAACGAGGAACGGATTTATCACCAAAATTACCGATTTCCAGATAGTTAATGGCGGCCAAACTACTTCTGCCATTTATGCAGCAAAAAAGAACTCAAAGCTGGATATTTCAAATATATCGGTACAAATGAAATTATCCGTTGTAAATAATTTTGAGAAAAAAAGCGAGTTTGTATCGAGCGTGTCGGAGTACGCCAATACCCAAAACAAAGTTAACAAATCAGACTTCTTCTCTAATAGTCCGTTCCATAAAGAAATGAAAGATTACTCTAAACGCATTTGGGTTGCTACTCGAGGAGGTTCTCAAAAACGTACTCATTGGTTTTACGAAAGAGTGCGTGGTGAATATTTAAATGAGCAAGCTTATTTATCACCAGCTAAAAAAAGACAATTTCAAATTGAAAACCCTAAAGATCAGCTAATCGAAAAGACGTTCTTGGCGAAAAGCGAAAATTCATGGGATCGGAAACCGCATATTGTTTCAAAAGGTGCCCAATATAGCTTTGAGGAGTTTGCCAAATCGGTAACAAATACATTAGAAAAAAATGATCTGGCAATCACCGAGAATTATTTTAAGGATGCAGTATCAAGGGTTATTCTATTCCGGGCAACAGAAAAAATTGTTTCAAAGGCCCCTTGGTATGAAAATGCCTTTAGAGCACAAACAGTTGCATATTCAATCTCATTGCTCTCTCATTCTATACAAAGACGGAAGCTATTTTTGGATTTTGGTAGAATATGGGACGAACAGCGGTTACCATTTGAGCTAGAAGAATTAATGAAGCATATCACAATGATAGTATATGAGAGAATTACTAATCCGCCGCCAGGCTCCGCTAATATTGCACAATGGTGTAAAAAAGAGCAATGCTGGAACGATGTTCGTGGTATAGAAATCGATTTATTACCGCTTAAGAAAATAGTTATCACTACAGAGGAAGCCAAATATGAACAAAAATCAGATAAAAAACAAAAAGAATTGGACAATGGTATTGAAATACAAGCGTTTGTTGTTCAAACCGAATTAGAACTTTGGATTCAACTTTTAGGATATTTTATGAGCAATAACAATTTTCGATCGCTTACTATTACACAAAGGGACATCTTAAAAAAATATACTGATGGTAAAATCCCTTTACCGTCCGAGAAGCAGTCAAAGGTTCTTTATTCGCTATATCAAAAAGCAGTAAATGAAGGATGGGAAGTTGTAGAAAGTTATGGTGTATAGAATAAAAATCGGTTTATCCGATACCACAGGAGAAAATCATTACTTCTTTTGATAACTTGTTCCTCAAGAGTTCTGGTGGCTGACACCCGGTACGGCGAGTGATCACCAATAGGTTTACTTTTTCTACCTTATACTGCATATTGTTTACTAAAATAATTTACAATTAAATTCGAAGGTCACACAATGCCCATAATAACGGTGAATACATAAACGAACTCAAGAAAAAAAGCTTTGAAGAATTAGAAGATGGGTAATTACAGGCTCAAAAATTATCTCTAGAAGTAAATGCTTGTAACCATAAAATTTACCTGGATTGTATTAAAGAAGAATTCTTACAGTATCTTTA
>NZ_JBALNX010000107.1:2114-8803 GCF_036962035.1 Bacillus sp. JJ1773 | reverse complement strand
TTTCCTTATTACAGAAAAGTGCCTTTTAGTAAGGGTACACATAAAGGGTTATCTCATAATAAAACCCTAATTCCATATAACAGTTTTATATTGGGGTACCGCCAACATTCCACGTTTATCTGACGGTACACCATATTCAAAAAAGTTCTCCCCAAATGCCAGTCAGTGTTTTCTACGAACAGCTGATTAAGGACACGGCGTGCTATTCAACGCAGGGAGGGCCTGCCGTACTGTCATGACTTAAAGCTTAATTATAAGTTTCCTCCTTCATACCGGCGCAATGTATCTTTAACCTAGAATATCAGAAAGTGCACTTTTTACGTCTGGAAATTGAAAGGAGTAATTGTGGTGAAGTGCTTTTAGAGGGAGTACCCGCTGCCCTTTTAATACCAACTGATTCATTTCACCAAGTACTACTTTTACTACAACCCCAGGAACATGAAGCCAATATGGGCGGTGAAGGACGTCTGCAATGGACTGTCCGAATGATGACATGCGTATTGGATGAGGCGAGGTCACATTCAACGGTCCATCTACTTCAGGGTTAATGATGGCGAAGTAAACCATCTCAACCGCATCTTGAATGTGCACCCAGGAAATCCATTGCATCCCACTGCCGATTGTCCCCCCAATACCTAATTTATAATGTAGTACCATTCGCGGAAAGGCACCCTCTTGACCCAGAATCATGCCGAAACGCGCGAAGACCGTTCTAATGCCTAATTCATTCGCCATTGCCCCTTCTTTCTCCCAACGCTTTACAACACTGGCCAAAAAATCGTTTGCATCACTATTGGAGGACTCATTAAACGTTTTGAAGTCTGACATCCCGTAGTAACTTATACCTGAAGCGTTAACAAGAACTTTTGGCTTTGGATGAAGATGTCTCAAAATTCGAATGACCTCTTTTGTGGCTGTAAGACGGCTATTCAAAATAGCCTCTTTTTTACTTTGGGTCCACCGTCCGCTATTAATTGATTCCCCGGCTAAATTGACCATCGCATCGACATCTTTAAGTTCGTTTTCAGGTTGATGATCTGCAGAAAGCCAATCAACATAATGAACGAATTCACTTGTTCTTTTATGATTTGGAAGACGCGTTAATATGGTTACTCGATGGCCTTTTTGAATCAACAGATGAGTCAAGGCTTGACCTACAAACCCGCTTCCTCCCGCAATAACAACATGCAATGTACTCACCACCCGCAACGACTTATTTGATGAAGTAACGGCCTAAAAGATTGCCAACAAGAAACACAGGAATCATAACCAGGCTAACGGGGAGACTAACGAAAATGAACTGCCCGTCTATCAGGCCGGATTGGAACAACCGGTCATAGGCAATAAGAGAGTAAGGGATGAGAAGGCATAGCGCCGTTATGATGCCAGGTGTGTAGCCTTTGAAAAAGATGGACTGAACAATATGGATGATCGCCTGCAGAATAAACAAATTGAGTATGGCTGTATATAAAAGAAAGCCCCCTCCGTTTATTGAGAAATGGGCAGTCATCAATGTAGTGAATGAGATAATCAGCAAAATCCATGTAGCCGAAATAGAAAGTTGGGCAGCGGTCGAACCTAGTTTTCCCCTCATTTCTAATGTTAGTTTGACGAAGGGAGCTTTTCTGTTTTTATGTGCAATCATGAAAGATTCAATGGTTATGATCTCTTCTAAGTCATGGAACATAAAAATGATTGGGAACAACCAAATGATTGTATGAAGATCGAAAAATTCGCGGAAAGTTTCAAGCATCTTTTGCCTCCTGCTTGTTCGAAAGAATTTGTTTTTCACCAAGACCTTGTCCTGTTGTGGTTTTGTTCATTGTATCGACAGACTATAAAAATATGCCAGCAGTCACTTGAAAGCTTTTTGAATCCACAGATCCCTGTTAGGTCCCTTCAGTTAATTTTTGATAATGGGCCAGGGCCAGTAACGGAAAAACGTATTCGTAACAATGATAATTGATATAAAAGGCTCCCGCCATGCCCCTTCCTTTCGGGTAGGTCTTTGCCCAGTCTTTTTCTTTGCCATCTACTAAAAAAGCTGCACCGCGTTTAATGTCAGGTGTGACTTCAGTCGCGGCCGAGATAAGTGTATCAAGGGCCCATGCTGTATGAGTGCGGGTACTTTCGCCCAAAGGCACATAACAATTTTCGATATCACTTTTGCAGGATTCTCCCCAACCTCCGTCTTGATTTTGAATGGCTTTTAACCAGTTTACAGCCTTCTGAATAGCAGGATGATTCGGGGAAACCCCAACAGCAACCATTCCCGTTACCGCCGCCCATGTGCCATAAATATAGACGCCCCAGCGCCCTATCCAAGAACCATCCGATTCTTGATTCTTTAACAGCCAACGAATCCCGCATTTCACCATGGGATGATGAAAATCCAAATGGGTATAGTTCCCGAAAAACTCTAATGTCCTTCCCGTTAAATCAACCGTCGACGGATCAATCAACAAATCTTTTCCGCCCTCGATTGGTAATAGGTTCAACAGTTTCTTGTTCACATTCTTTTCGAATGCCGCCCATCCACCGTCATTGTTTTGCATGGAAATGAGCCAGTTGATTCCCCGATCCCATGCCTGCCGACAATCCACCCTTTCGATGACCAACGTTCGAATCGCTCTTAGTGCAGCCGTTGTGTCGTCAATATCCGGATGGATTGTATTCATGTCCTCAAAGCCCCAGCCTCCCGGCAAAAGATTCGGTTCATGAATGATCCAATCCCCGTATTTGACATGTTGCCGGGAAAGGATATATTGGTTTGCCTTCTGGACGGTATTCAATAAATAAGGGACTCCGGATTCTTGCAGAGCATAACTGATTAACGTCGTGTTCCAGACCGTAGCCGTCGCATATTGGCAGTGGAGTTCTCCATCAATCCGGCAGGTCATCGCTTTTAAGCCTTGCAAGGCACGGGTGATCACCGGATGTGTATTTGAATATCCCCTCGCCAATAAAGCAAAAATCATCATAGAAGTTGAACCGAAATAATTACATAAGGTGCCATCCGGTTCTATTCTATCCAGCATATATTGTTCGGCGCGATATAAAGCTAACTCGCGAAGGTTTCCGGGGTAGTCTTTCAGGCCTTTCATCCCTTTTTGAATCAAATCAATAACCGAGCGGAATTCCGGATCTTCTGTAAAAAAATAATTTTCTCTTTTCAGATACAAATCAGAGAGATCAGGAGACCGTGGGGTTCTCCTGCTGAAACCCAAATTGGCCAGAATCAGAAACGGGATGATGTTCGTTCTACCAAACACGGAGATGTCAAAAAGATTGATTGGAAAGGAGTCCGGTATAAGCAGCACTTCTATCTTAATGGGAAAAGGCGGCCACTCGCATTGTCCGGTTAGAGCCAGCAGGATTTTAAAAAACATATGGACTTCCGTAGCCCCTCCGTTGGCAAGGATAAACCTTCTTGCTGCCTGGATATCCGGGTCACCCCGATCTCGGTAGCCGGAGTAAAGAAGGGCATAATAAGCTTCCACAGTGGACGTAAGATTCCCTTTTCCTTCATCATAAAACAAACCCCATGAACCATCTTTCTTCTGTTTCCCTGCAATACGTTCCACCAATTCTTTTATGAACGCCTCGTCATTTATCTCCAATGTCCGCAATAAGATAATCATGTGACAGTCTGTTCCGATGCCGGTCTCGAAAGGATATTGCCAGGACCCGTCAGCTGTTTGGTCCCTAATGACCTGATCGACGATTCGGTTCATTTCCGCACGTACCCGATGCCTCATGTTACCCCCCTCTTTCGAATACTCACGTTGTATTCATATTCTTCTAGCAATATGAATATGCATTTCTTTATGGGAGAATCGGACGCAATTCAAATGAAATGTTGATAAGGGATGATTACTTTTGCTTAATTCCTATTCGGATATAAAAAAGGATTTGAAAAAAAAATTAAAAAGTAAATCTTCCGGCCTCCTGCCCTCTTTATCCGAAAACGATAAACAACGTATTTACTATATAAGAGAACAGACAAAACAACATAATCAAAACAACGTGACACGGACTCAGGCTTATTATAATTTTTACCTTGAGCACCCAGAAATCCATTGGGCCTTTCTTGGACATATGGTATCGCGGAACGTTGGCTGGAATATGACCGATTTAAAAGGGGACTTGCTGACAAAACTTCTCCCGGAAAGAGATCAGCAGGCGATTTATTCTTTCTTGGAACGCGGCAGCTGGTTGATTTTTCAGGATGTGTATCCCCAGTGTTTGATTTATGACCTAAGTGTGAAAGCCAACCAGGAAATGTTCCACCTTTTGCCCTTTTTTCACATTTCCACCTTTATGGAAACGATGTGGCGTTATTTTTGGAACAGAGGGGATTCCTACACTCTTACGATTGCGACTGTGATCAATGAACAAAGTTATTTGGAAAAAAGATTGATCCAAAATGATCACTTTAAAAAAACCGTAACCGGTACGGTCAGCTTCAAGTTGTATGATTTTTTGCGTCTCAATCACATTCTTTTTCCATACTGTGCAGAGGAAGATAGGCAACAAGCCTTACTTGCCGGCGCTACCTCGCGCCATTTCACTTCGCTTCACGAACGAATTTTATTCGGAAAAAGATTGTATGCCCTTCTTTTTCAGCGAAAAAATATTTCAGCTGGCATTTTGAAATGGGCGCACGATCATCCCCATACAGGTTCACGAAAAGATTATTGGCCCGATTTGTTTAACGATGTAAACGAATTTTTTCCCCGTTCCCTTTATAAACCTCGGGTCAAGAATTGTAAGTTGAGAAAAGGCGCCGCCGACCGGTTGTACAGCCCACCGTTAAAATACGCCTGGCCGAATACTACTCATGAAGAAGCGGAAAGCGGCGACTGGTTTGAGGATTGGCATGTTCTGGACTATATTCATAAGGAAGTCGATGTGAATGGAGATATATTCGGGAATTATTGCAAAACGCTTGAAACCATTGAGCTTGCGGTCATGGGAAAGGAAGCCCTTCTGTTACGGGAAGAGGATTAACCATCTATGTGCGGTGATTTTGACAGCTGTTCTACATATTTGCATTGGTCGCTTCTTTCATTTTGACTTTTATACCTCGAATTGTTGATTGTGTCATAACAGAAAGGGGTAGTGTCAGGAAAATGCGCTTCCTAACGGTACCCCTCTAATAATAGAATGAACATAAGAGTAGGATTATTGCAGATATTAAGAATGTGTTTTCCAATAGACTAACCAAAAAATCACTCCTCACATTAAATGCAACTAATTTTTCCTACGATTTTTGCTAGGCATGAAGGTATTTACATTCATCTTCAGTATAAAATTTGAAGTTATTCTAAACTCTTTTTTCAACAACCTGAGCACCCAAAAAAAAACTGCAGGAACCATGTCCCTGCGGTCAAACTTATATTCTCTCCAAAGCTTCTCCAAGAAACTTTGCAAGCTCGAGCATTCCGTATTTTTCTGCTTTTGCTTCTGCGTCTGAATTATAGTTTGTGTTTGTATTGACGTCATACGTAAAAATTTCACCAGCGGCATTTTTTACAAATTCAATGCCGGCAACATCAATTTTAACAGCCTTTAGAAAAGCTTCATAGCGTTCGATTAAATCACGATCAACATCTTCTACAATTTCGAACTTAGGTCTTACTTCTACTTCTTCTCCTACAGGACAAAATAGGTCACCAATTTGACATACATCCGCTGGACATAGCTCAAATCCTTCTGACGTATCGACCCTTACAGAATAAACGTATTTGCCACCTACAAACTCAGCTCTTGTAATATAGGAATCTGGTGATTGGATATACTCCTGGATAAGCGTAATTCCATCTACAGACTCTTCAAATGCAGGACTATTAACATGTAACTTCAATGCTTCAACAGTTTGGAACAATTGGACTCCAAGTCCTTTACCAGCCCGATTATGTTTAGTAATGAATGGGGCTGTTCCTAGCTTTTCAGCAGCTTCTATAATTTGCTCGCGGCCCACTGCACCAATTGTTTTTGGAGTTCGAACTCCACTCGCTTCAAGCGCTGTATATTGTTTAATTTTGCTAAGTTCAAGACGTAATGCATTACTACTATTAAAAACAGTTCGATTATGGAATTCAAGCCAATCAAGAATTCCACCAGTCAACTCAGGTGCAAATCGGTGATCTCTTGTGTGTGAGGACGCACTCATACGATTATAAAATACCCCTTCTGGCGGTAACGAAGTTAAATCGATGATCCCTTTATCAAGATGCCATGCCTCATATGGCAGGTTTAATTCATCCAATCGTTTTGTTAAATGAGAGGTCCAATCATCATTTTCATGGATAATGTATATTTTTTTAGACATATCAAACGTCCCCTTCATTTTCATTTTTTAAAATATTGACCTAGTCACCACTTAATCTTGGAATTACATATGTTAACCTGTAGCGTTACTTTAAGTACAAAATTTCACAATCTCTCCTAAACTTTAACATAGATATCTAGGAATTGTTCAACAATATAACCCTAGAATAAAAATAAGCGCAATCCTTTTTTGAAGTGACCCCAAAATGTTAGATTCGTGTCTAACATTTGAGGTGCAGTTAAAGGAATGCTCCCGATTGTTTAAGATATTAATTTAATTTTGATATTCATGTAAAGATTTTAAATGGTAACTCATAATAATAAGTTCGCCTTTTCTTCCCATCTTCCTTGCACCT
>NZ_JBALNX010000107.1:0-2069 GCF_036962035.1 Bacillus sp. JJ1773 | reverse complement strand
CATCTTCCTTACACCTTCATCAACAAAACCGTTTTTCTTATATAATCCTTGTGCGACTTCATTTTTTAGATTCACAGCTAATACAATTTCATTAATTTCGGGAAAATATGACCTAACAAATTCAGGCAATAATTTTATTGACTGTTTTGCATATCCCTTACCTTGATGGTGAAAATCTGTTGAAAATGCTCTTAATAATAACGCATTATTATTATTTGAATAAGGCTTTACTCCCTCATTTTTATGTAGAACAAAAAACGTTACTAACTGTTCACCTTCAATACCTAATATAGAATATCTTTCTGGATCTTTATTTGAAAGTTCAATGCATTCTTTAGGAGTACCAGTAAAACTAAGTTGTTCCTCTGATAAGGTATATTGTTCAATTGAATTTTTAAATCTATCATTATAAAAATGAAGTTCCATAAAATTTCTCCTCCCCAAGCTCGAACATATATTCCTATTTTAATAAATGTAGTCAAGTCATTCAATTATTATTTTTGAATTATTCAACATAATGGCCTAAAAATGAAAATGAGCGCTGATCCTTTTTACTGAATCGCACCCGATTGTGGAAGATCATAATTACTATGTCTTGTTAAACTAAAACACATGTTACTTCAATAAGCCTTATCTAACCTCAATTACAAAAGCATAACTCGAACTTCCCTTTTCCCACCTTGCATGGACATCGTAAATATAAACACCTTTTTCTTTTGGTGCTATTAAAACATTATTATTTAACGAAACCTCCTCCACTTCGTTATCATTAAGCCATCTATTGACTCCCAATGTATTTACATTAGGTTCTTTTTCAAATTCTATTTTTAATTCAGATTCAGGCAATACAATCACGGGTTTAATTTCATGATGTTCAATTAGCCTTGGCGGAGAAATTGTATCGGCACAAATAGAATTAAATAAACCATCCCAACAATATGAACCTCGTGCCACTTCTAGTTTCTTTTCATTAAAAGTTATAGTTGGTGAAGGCGGATTATTATTAAATAACCCTATAACGAAGTAAATTCCAACACCTAATACAACTAAAACTACTAGAGTAATTAACGCCTTTTTCATAATTCCCCCCTTATCGTTATTAAACATCCTTTCTTTAACTCTACTGCTCGATAGTCTAAGTACATTTATTCACAATTTTATTGAGTTATTGTGCTTAAGCGCCTTATAGTTGAAGCAGAATGGGATGTTTATTACACAATCGCGCCCTAAAATCGAATAACTAATAACTTGATCTTAATATTAAAATCAAATAATTTTCCTTCTGTAAGTTCCCTTTAGTTTAAGTTCAATACTTTACAATCCTCTTCTAAATGATGAAGTTGGTAAAAAGTTTGCTTTTTCCATTATCTTAAAGAAATATATGTTACTTTTTTACGTATTTCAAAGACAAAAAATTATTGATTCCAATTTTCTTAGCCCTAATTTCTGGAAGAGGCTTTCTTTTGTACTCTTCAAATCCCAATTTGTTATATAAATTCATTGCCGGAGTATTCGTATCCGCAACCTCTTCAATGACATAATCATTGTACGGAGTGTTTTCAATGATATGCTTTATGATTTGAGTTGCTACACCCTGTCCTCTAAATTCTGAAGCTGTTCCAACAAACTCAATCGACCCTGTATTGGGCGGAAATTCTTCAAAAGGCGCTTCAAATTCCTTCTTTAGAAAGATCCCTGCCATGCTTCCCTTGAAAAATCCCAGATGCTTCCTTAATTCCTTTTTATTTAATCGAACCGATCTATCGGCACCATCCGTGCATGCTGTCATTCCAGCAATTTTATTATTAGCTATCGCTACATAAAATTGATTCAAAACAAACATATGAGCAAAAGCTTTTGCAATTTTATTTTTATCCTTTGAAAAAAAAACGAGCCATTGTGAGAACCCTTCTGAAAATATTTCAGACATTTGTTTCCTCACATCAAAATCTACTTTATCTGCTTTCAAAATAGTAAATATATAATTTTCAGATTCCATATATTATATTACTCCTTTTTAATGAATGATATATGTTCATTATTATAATCCTATTCCACAATCTGGCCCT
>NZ_JBALNX010000106.1:0-7096 GCF_036962035.1 Bacillus sp. JJ1773 | reverse complement strand
CCGATCAATGCAAGAGGGCCTTTAAACAAACGTTTGATTGAACAGTCCCAATCCCTTGTCCTGTCTGGCTTTGAGGGGATTTAATTAAACGTTTGATTAATAGAGACCCGAAAAAGTATTAGCGGAATAAAGGATCATTTCGGTCGCAGTGACGCCCGGGAAAATCTTTTTTCACATTAGTCGCATATTAATAGAGACACACAAGAATTCAACTTTCCTGTGTGTCTCTTATTAGTTTATATAAGTATTATTTGCTTACTTAACGACCGCATTTTAATTAACAGGCTGATGAACAACCACTTTTGAAGAGACAAGATTCACAGGATTGGCAATCGTGTCGCCGACAGGGCAATGATCTTCAACGAATGCTTTAAATGCCTCGATTTTATCTTCTGGGGCATCCGTTTCGATATGAAACGTATATCGTATGGATAAGAATCCTGGTCTTACATCAGATTTATTAAAAAACCCGTCTAGGTCAATATCTCCTTCTAATTCAACCCAAAACTTTTGAAGATCGATATTGAATTGCTTCGCATACGTTCTCGCTACGATTGACTGGCACGCACCTAAAGCGGACAGAAGTAGTTCCACCGGATTCATTCCTTTATCCGTTCCTCCTAAGCTAGCTGGCTCATCCACAATGACTTTATGCCCTCTCGATTCTGTTTCCACTAATACATTTTCTTTTAATACTGTTTTTGCTTTAAATGTTGTAATCGCCATCTTTTTCTCTCCCTTTCCTATTTGGACTTCACTTGCTAGCTTTACAGCTTTGGAAAATGAAAACATCTTCTCTAAGATAAGAGAAGGGTGCATGACAAAACATGAAGACATTTTGCCAATTGATCAGCCACTCTTCTAAATTAGGCACCAGGTTTCATCACAAACTGAGTGACTTTAAAAGCTGGATGCAGAGAGTTCGCTGCGTCAGTCCCACCCTTTATCTGGATTAGAAGAATTTAATTCATATTATTCCAATAAGAATTATTGTATTCATATTATCATAAAATTCATTCAAATCAAATTATTTTTTTCTGAAAATTTAGAGCCAGTTCCGGTCAGTGTAATAGAGCATTAAACAAACGTTTGATTAAACAGTCTCAATCCCTTGACCCGCCTGGCTTTGAGGGGAATTAATCAAACGTTTAATTAATATGTATGTACGTGTTTTTATATCAATTTATACCCACTGACTAATTTTATTAATTATTACGATAGGAACTTAGGGAGAGCCTGTCCTGTTAGTGTAATGGAGCATTAAACAAGCGTTTGATTAAACAGTCTCAATCCCATCTCCTGCCTGGCTTTGAAAGGATTTAAACAAACGTTTAATTAATATGTATGTTCGTATTTGTTATATCAATTTATACCAATTACTAATTTTAATAATTAATATGATACAAACTTGGTGATAGCCTGTCCTGTTAGTGCAAGAGGTCATTAAACAAACGTTTAATTAACGATATTTTTACCTTGCTAACTTTAAATTGTAAAACCTTTGAAAGTAAAAGAGACAGCCCGCCTAACTATAAATAGAAGTCCAAGAATCGTCCCAGCTTCCACAAAATAGCGAAAAATGTCCATAAATATTGCCCGCACCGCAAATCTTTCTGGTTGTTTTTACCTATAAAATTAAGGTAGAATGATAGAGTATTTTGCGAATATTCGAAATTATTATGAAGGTAGGGGGTCTATTTGTCTAGGAATTTTGTAAAGGTTTTATTCGTGTTTGCGCTTTTACTTGGGATGGTCGCGCAGCCAATTGCAAGCTCAGCTGCTGCAGAAAAGAATGTTTTTTATGTTAGTCTAGGGGATTCTCTGGCTGCCGGCCTATCGCCGTATGGCGAGATTGGCAAAGGCTATCCTGATTTTATTGCGGAAAACTTCAAGAGCAATGAGGTTCTCCAAATGTTTGTCAGGGATTACGCTGTACCGGGATATACGACTACCAATGTACTAGATGACATTGCCAATAACGTGATAAAAGGAGAAAACGATGGAATCCAGGCTGTTTTGAGCCAAGCCACGCATGTGACACTAGATGTCGGTGCCAATGATATCTTAAAGAAGATTAAGATTGATCCGGTAAATCAAAACGTTTCGTTTGATCAGGAAGAGGTTAAGCAAACGTTTGCGGAAATTCAACAAAACCTTGTTAAAATCACCACCGCTGTAAAATCGCTAAATCCAGATGTAAAGCTTTATATCATGGGCTACTACAATCCATATCCGCATTTGCCGGCTGAGCACCAGCCTGCTCTCAACCAATTATTAACTGCACTAAATTCAATGATTGAGCAAATTGCGATCCAATCCGTCTCTACTTACGTTCCAACTGCAGATGTCATCGCAAAAAATATTGCTTTTTTACCAAACCCGAAAGATATTCATTTGAGCGAAGATGGCTATAAGGCAGTTTCCGAGCTTTTCTGGAATGTGATGAAACCGGCAGTACCAGAAGAGGAAGAGGAAGTCGAAGTGCCTGCCAAGGAAACACCGCTTGTCTATTGGGATGGCGTTATCTTGAAAAAGGGCCAGATTGGCAGACTTTCCATTAAAAAACCTATCAATCTATGGAAACGAACAGATGAAGGTCTCCAGTTCGTAAGAGTCCTAAATCCCGGTGAAAAATACCGCGTATACCGCTACGACAATGAATTCGGCGGCCAATATTCAGTTGGCGATGGACACTATGTGACAAAAATAGAAGGCTATGTATCCTACAAAACTCCATCTAAACAAAAATTGGAGCTGCTGAAATAAAAGAACAGGGAAGGATCTAGTGCCTCCTTATTAAAAGAGTCCTTACAGGTACGAAAAAGTCAGGTCTCGTCTAATCTAACTCATCATCTTAGCCGATAAGTAGTTCTGTTTTTGTGGAGTAACATCGTAAATAACATTGCAATTAGGAGACCAAATCGCATCCGATTTGGTCTTTTGTTATCACTGTTATTCCAACGATTTCGCATTTGAGATATAAAAAAGCATATCAAATAATACATCAAATTAATGGTATACAATTGTTATTGCAATTGTCATTATGCTATTTCGGTTGTTAAATTGATTGTTAATTCCTGGATTGATTATTATAACTCTTCGAACAGGTTTCAAATATCAACATTTACCTTTAACAGAGCCTAATACTAAAATAGTAATTCCTTTTTAAAAAACAATAAACTGTAACCTATTTGAAATATATTCGTCAATATATCGGAATAAGCAAGATATTAAAAGAGTGGAGTTGTATGTATTTATGAAAAAAGGAATGATGTGGGCTTTATTTGCGGTGTTTTTATTGACCCTTACCGCATGCTCAAACAATCAAGAAACTAAGATTGAACCAAAAGTAACAGTAAAAGAAATGGCGGAACAACTACTAAAACAAGTAGAACAACCAGCCTTTATGGAATTAGAGGAGGTACAAGTCAAGGAAAGTTATTATATGGATCCTAACCTTCTTGAGGAATATATAATACAAATGCCGTTAATGAATGTAAAATCCAACGAACTATCCATTTTGAAGTTGAAGGACAAAAAAGATCTCGAAACTGTTAAATCTGCACTCGAAAAACGTGCTGCAGATGCAATAAGAAATTTTGAAAACTATTTGCCGGATCAATACGAAAATGCCAAAAACTATAAGATCGTTTCCAATGGCAACTACGTGTTATTTGTGATTTCTGAAGAATCCGAAGAACTAATTAAATATTTCAACGCCTTCTTCAGCAATAAATAACGATCATGGTATTTAGTAGCCTGACATTTCTATTTATATTTTTACCAATTGTTTTAGTACTTTATTATTGTTCACCTAGGAGGTTCAAAAACCTCCTTTTATTTTTAACAAGTTTGTTCTTCTATGCCTGGGGAGAGCCGATTTACATAGTCATTATACTTTTTTCCACCCTTATGGATTACACATTTGGGTTGTTACTCGGTAGCACAAAGTTTTCTTCGACAGGGCGTAAAGTGATTGTTGTCATTTCTATAATTCTTAACTTATCGTTACTATCCTTTTTTAAATATGTTAACTTTCTGATCGAAAATATTAATATTCTATTAGGAACCTCCTTTCCGTTAACCGAATTAGCACTTCCGATTGGCATATCGTTTTATACCTTTCAATCAATGTCCTACATCATCGATGTTTACAGGGGGACAGTTAAAGTTCAACGAAACTGGATTGATTTTGGCACATATGTAGCTTTATTTCCGCAGCTGGTAGCGGGTCCGATAGTTCAGTACAAAACAATTGTAGAACAACTTCGCAACAGGAAGGAAAGTATAGAACATTTTGCAATAGGTATTCGCCGCTTCACGATTGGTCTAGGAAAAAAAGTTTTGCTGGCCAACAATATCGGGATACTTTGGAATACTATTTCAAATTCAAATATCGAAACACTACCCATGTTAACAGCGTGGCTCGGGATTATTGCATTTGCTTTCCAAATTTATTTTGATTTCAGCGGTTATTCTGATATGGCGATTGGCCTTGGTTATATGTTTGGATTCCGATTAAATGAAAACTTCAAATATCCATATATTGCACAGAGTATTACTGATTTTTGGAGAAGATGGCATATCTCACTTGGCACATGGTTTAGGGAATATGTTTATATACCATTAGGCGGCAACCGCCGGGGGCTAATGATCCAGTTCCGAAATATCCTTATAGTCTGGTTATTGACGGGATTTTGGCACGGAGCTAACTGGAACTTCGTTTTATGGGGGTTGTATTTTGGTATCATCCTTTTGTTTGAAAAATGGTGGGGATTAAAACTTTTAAGTCAAATTCCACGTTGGATGAGGCACATATACGCGATATTACTTATATTAATAGGCTGGGTTCTATTTTCATTGGATAACCTTGAATTAATCTCCGGTTACTCAAAAGCGTTGTTTGGATTGAATAATCAAGCAATATGGAATCAAGAGACATTGTATTTAGGATATACCAATGTAGTTTTATTTTTATTTCTAATTACTTTTTCAATGCCTCTAAAGAAATGGCCGAAAGAACATTCAGTACTTAATCTAGGATGGTATGGATTTCTCTTCTTTTTATCAGTGGCCTATTTAGTAGATTCAACTTTTAATCCGTTTTTATATTTTCGTTTTTAATAGGTGAGGTGAACTTAAAGAAATGAAATCAAAGGCAGACAAGTTTTTGGTATTAAGCTTCTGCACAACACTCGCGCTTGCCTTATTGCTTTTGCTATTTTTGACGCCGCAACGTTTTTCCGAAATGGAAAACCGACTTTTGCAACCCTTTCCAAACTTGACCTTAGACAAATTAATATCCAAGGAATATGGAAATGAGTTAGAAAACTACTTCTCGGATCATTTTCCTTTTCGTAACCAATGGGTTATGGCCAAAACTCACATAGAACGACTGCGACTCCAAAATGAAAACAATGGTATTTATTACGGAAAAGAAGGTTATTTATTCGAAAAGTTTTTAATGCCAGAAGAACAAAAACTTCTGCAGTACACTGATTCTCTAAATGAATTTTCATCGAAACATCATAATGTAAATATAACACTGATGCTTATCCCGACATCAGTAGGGGTTTATCCAGATAAATTACCCTGGTTAGCACCTTCATACCCTCAGGATCAGCTAAACCAAAAAATAGGGGAATATGTAAAAAATACACTCACTTTTATAGATGGCTATGATTTTTTAAGTGCTGATGCTGCTGAGCCTGTTTACTATCGGACTGACCATCATTGGAACACAAATGGGGCCTATTTAGGATATTTGGTTTATGCAAAAGAGATGGGGTGGAAACCATTATCAAAAAACGAGTTCAAAATACAAACCATCAGTGAATCATTTCTAGGGAGTTACCATACTCGAAGTCAATTCAGCAGGATCACTCCCGACACCATTCAGGCCTATTTTCCTCGTAAGCCGATACAAACGAAAATATACATTGCAGATACAGAAGAAACAGTAAATAGTCTATATAATGAAAGCTTCTTAACCAAAAAGGACAAATACTCCTATTTTTTAGGTGGAGTCCATGCCTTAATGAAAATTACGAGCCAACTAAAGCCCGAACAAATTCAACAAGAAAAACTCCTTGTAATCAAGGATTCCTACGCACACAACTTAATTCCATTCCTCACGAATCATGTAGCAGAAATCTACATAATAGACATCAGATATTACAACGGAAATATCAGTGAATTCATGCAAGAAAACGGAATCGAAGAAGTCTTGTTTATATTTAACACCTCAACCTTTGTGAATAATTCGGAATTGCTGAAACTACGAAAATAGCCAACTAAAAGCACCTGTTTCTCTAATTAAAATAGAGGAGCGGGTGTTTATTTTAGGGAATATACCGAACTTTTCCTATCCATTTCAAAGCCAAGGTGTAAATTTAATATTTGAAACTCTTAAATCACTACAGATTATGATAAATGATGTATACAGCAAGGAGAATAATGAAATTAGATGATGAATAAGGCCTTTCATAAACTTTACAACGAGTACCATCAAGATTTATTTCGTTTTTTATTTTACATGGTAAAGAATAAAGAACAAGCAGAGGTACTAGTACAAGAAGTTTATATTAAAGTTTGGAAAATACATTGAAACTTATAATGGAACAAGCAGTATGAGACCATGGCTTTATGCTCCTCAAACAGAGGTTAATGTGTTTCTTTCCATTTGTTTATAATCTCTATTATGATTGCTCCCAATAGGGAATTTCCTAAACCCACTGACAGAAAAATAATAACAACTATATCCGAAATAGCGTCATACCCTTTTGAAATGAAAAACATCTTAAAATAAACCAAAGCAATACTAATCGCAAATAGAATAGAAGGTATATATTTTGTAAGTTTATCCGATTTTTGCTTACTGATTTTATAAAGCAACACTGCAACAAATGTAATAACAACTATTCCAATTGGTAATGCGAAATATATGTTCATATCTTAACAATCCCTCCTTAAACTATTTTTACCTATTACAATTTTAAAAAAGCAACAATCTTTTAGAAAACAGCCATATTCATAAATACCACCTGTATTAAAGCTATTAATACCTAAAATAATCTTAATGGATTTCTTTATTGTA
>NZ_JBALNX010000105.1:0-18566 GCF_036962035.1 Bacillus sp. JJ1773 | reverse complement strand
ATTTATTTTTTATAGATGACAATAATATAATACGTTATTTTAAAAGGTTTATTCTATTTACGAAAATAAAATCTTATTATTGACGAATACTAAATCCGGGTGTATTATGGTTACGTAAAGTTAACAGGTAAATAAATTGTAACCTTTATTATAGTTTAATAAATTTAGAAAGGATAGATGAAGATGAAAGACTTAACAAAAGAATTTGCTCACCTAGTAGATTGGCTAGGGGAATATGGAAAGGATCCTAAAGGTGGTGTAACCCGCCTGCTTTATACGAAAGAGTGGATTGAAGCACAAAAAGCATTAGACAAGCTGATGCAAGAAGATGGATTGACTACTCTTTATGATGAAGTTGGAAATTTATTCGGCCGCTTAGAAGGTAGTAAGTATAAAAATGAAACAATTTTAACTGGTTCTCATGTTGATACAGTTAAAAATGCAGGTAAATTAGATGGTGCATACGGAATTTTAGCTGGTATCTTAGCTATTCGATACTTAAAGGAAACATACGGGAAGCCTTTACGTAATCTTGAAGTCGTTTCGTTTGCTGAAGAAGAAGGAAGCCGTTTCCCTTATGCTTTCTGGGGTTCAAAAAACCTTGTTGGAATGGCAAAGAAAGAGGATGTTGAAAACATATCAGATTTCAATGGTGTTCCATTCGTAGATGCTATGAGAGAAGCAGGTTTTAATTTTAGGGAAGAATCAAAAGCGTTTCGTACAGATTTAAAAGGTTTTATTGAAATTCATATTGAACAAGGCAATGTATTAGAAAATGAAGGAAAAAGCGTTGGGGTTGTTCACAGCATTGTCGGTCAAAGACGTTTTACGATTGACGTAACAGGTGTAGCGAATCATGCAGGCACAACGCCGATGGGGTATCGTAAGGATGCTGTATTTGCAGCAAGCCAAATGATTCAAGACGTGATTAATAAGGCAATAGAGTATGGTGATCCACTTGTTGCTACAGTAGGAAAAATCGAAGTCAAACCGAACATCGTGAATGTTGTACCAGGGGGAGCATTATTCACGTTGGATGTTCGACATACAGAAAAAGAAGTACTTGTAAAGTTCACTGATGAATTAACTAGTATCATAAACAGGATTGCCAGTGAGTCCGGTGTAGAGGTTAAAATCGATATGTGGATGGACGAGGAACCAATTCCTATGGATCAACAAATCGTTGAAGCCATTGAGAAACAAACGAAAGAAAATGGTTTGAATTACAAAATGATGCATAGCGGCGCAGGTCATGATTCGCAAATCATTGCCCCAATTGTGCCAACAGCGATGATATTTGTGCCAAGCCGTAATGGGATTAGTCACAATCCATTAGAATATACAAGCCCAGAAGAGTTAGCAACGGGTGTGAAAGCGTTGATTAAATCACTTTATGTTTTGGCGTATAAAGAGTAAAAATGTTTACTAGTTAAAATGGAAAATTATCTAAATTAGACAATTATATTAATCAAACTAGGAGATGAATGGCATGAAAACAACGAAAGAAGCATTAAAAAAATTAATGACAGTGAAATTAAATAAAGCAGGGCTTTCCGAAGAACATGCTGAGGGAGTTGCTGATGTATTGGCATATGCAGATGCACGAGGAATTCATTCCCACGGAGCAATGCGGGTGGAGTATTACGCAGAAAGAATCGCAAAAGGCGGCATTAACACAAAACCGAATTTCAATTTTGAAAAAACAGGACCAAGTTCAGCGATATTTGATGGCGATAATGGCGTTGGGCATGTAGCTGCAAAAATAGGGATGGATCACGCGATCGATATGGCGAAAGAATCTGGGATTGCAGTCGTCGGCGTTAGAAGGATCGGTCACAGTGGAGCCCTTTCATACTTTGTCCAACAGGCTGCTGAACAAGGCTTAATTGGCATTTCAGTTGTTCAATCGGATCCAATGGTTGTGCCTTTTGGTGGAAGTGAACCGTACTATGGAACAAATCCAATTGCGTTTGCAGCCCCTGGTAAAAATGACGATATGATCGTCTTTGATATGGCAACGACAGTTCAAGCATGGGGGAAAATTCTTCATGCACGCTCGAAGAATGAATCCATCCCGAATACATGGGCGGTAGATAAAAACGGTGAGTCGACAACAGATCCATTTAAAGTCAATGCTTTACTCCCAATTGCAGGTCCGAAAGGCTATGGATTAATGATGATGGTGGATGTTTTATCAGGTGTTTTACTTGGCTTGCCATTCGGAAATAAAGTTTCATCTATGTATAATGATTTAAGTGAAGGCCGTAATTTAGGTCAGCTTCATATTGTTATCAATCCAGCATACTTTACAGACTTAACAAAATTTAAAGAAAACATTTCTAATACAATGAGCGATTTAAACAATATTAAACCAGCACCTGGTTTTGAACGAGTGCTTTATCCTGGTCAAAACTCTGTTATTGCCGAACAACAATCAGAAAAAGAAGGAATTGAAATTGTTGACGATGTATACCGATATCTTGAGTCGGATGTTGTTCACTACAATAAGTATGACAATAAAGATCCATTTGCAAAATAGTTTTTGAGGCTAACTATTAAGCAACCAGATTTTAATTTTTAATAGATATTTTTAAACCCATATATCTCAAATTAGAGATGATTAAATTTAGATATTTTTAAATGGAGGAATATTTAATATGACAACTGCTACAAAAACAGATTTTTACACTGCAATTAAAGAAAGACGTTCTTACTATGGCATTAATAAAGAAGTAAAGGTATCTGATGAAAGAATTAAAGAAATCGTTGAATTTGCCGTAAAATACACTCCATCTGCTTTCAATTCACAAACTGCACGTCTAGTTGTATTGACAGGAGAAGCGCATGATAAATTATGGAACATTACAACAGAAACGTTAAGAAAAGTGGTTGGAGAAGGAAATTTTGAAGGAACTCAGCAAAAAATGGATTCCTTTAAAGCTGGATATGGAACAGTATTATTTTTTGAAGATGAAGCAATTGTGAAATCTCTTCAAGAACAATTTGCTTTATATGCGGACAATTTCCCGATCTGGTCAAATCAAGCATCAGGTATGCATCAATTAGTGATTTGGTCAGCATTAGAAGCTGAAGGATTAGGAGCGTCTTTACAACACTATAATCCGTTAATTGATGAAGAAGTCAAGCAAGAATGGAATATCCCAAGCAATTGGAAGCTGATTGCTCAAATGCCATTTGGCAATCCAATTTCTCAACCAGGCGAAAAAGAATTTCAGCCAGTTGAAGATCGTGTTAGATTTTATAAATAACACACAAAGGAATTAATAAAAAAATACCTCCCTATCATTTTGATGAGGAGGTATTTTTAACATTTATAATTTCATTTTAATAATTCGATTAGTGGAATGGTGCATAAAATCAGGCTGCAGACTTTTTGATCTTACCGAAAGTAAACAAATTGATTTTAGATACATTGCTTAGGGAGAGTGATTTTTAACATGGTTACGCTATATACATCACCAAGTTGTGCTTCTTGTCGCAAAGCAAAAGCTTGGCTTAGTAAATATGAAATTGATTATGAGGAAAGAAATATTGTTTCTACACCGTTGACGATTAATGAGATTAGAGGAATTCTTCGTATGACAGAAGATGGAACAGATGAAATTATTTCAGAAAGATCAGCTGTATTTCAAGAATTGAATATAAATATAGATTCTCTTTCACTTTCAGAATTATATCAAACAATCAAAGATCACCCTAAATTATTACGAAGACCACTAATTCTTGATGAAAAAAGGTTACAAGTGGGATTTAATGAAGAAGAAATTCGCAGATTTTTGCCTCGCCAAGTTCGTACACTCCATCATGATGAAGCTCAAAGAATGGTCAATTAATATAGACAACTATTTGGGATTAAAATAATATGTAATGGAAGTAATGCTCCTTATAATCATGTATTTAGACAAGAGTGTCAAATACATAATTATAAGGTTTTTTTATTATAGACCTAAAAGCTTTTTGCTGCTTCAATTGCTTTTGCAATAGCTTTTTCTTTAATCTCTTGAGCCTTTTCTGGAAATCTCTTATGCCCTTCTATAAATATACCTTCAAAAGAAGATACTTCAAAGAATTTCATCATAACTTCTAAGTAACGATGACCCATTTCCATATCAGCATCTGGTCCTTCTGAATAAATATCTCCACGGGCTTGAATGTGTATTGCCTTTTTACCTGTTAACAAACCAACTGATTTTTCTTTAGAGTATTTGAAAGTTTTTCCAGACACAGCTACACCATCAATATACGTTTTCATTATAGCTGGTATAGAAAAGTTCCACATTGGTGTAACAAATATATATTTATCAGCTAATAAAAATTGTCCCCCTAATTCAGCTAAACGACCTACTTTCGATCTTTCGCTTGGTAATAACTGATCAAATGAAATACCTGTCCGAAGTTTTTCCCAACCACTAAACACATCGGCATCAAGATATGGAATATTAGCCTTGTATAAGTCAAGATGAACTATTTCATCATTAGGATGTAAATCTCTATATGATTTGATAAATGCTTCTCCTACTTCCATACTATAAGATCCAGTTTCATCATGCGGATTCGCTGTAATATAAAGAACATTTGACATGTGTATCTTTTCCTGCCTTTCTAAAATCAAGAATACTCTCTGCTTCTGTGCTGAATGATAATCAAGCAACTGTATTCTTGATTATTGTTGTTTATTCAATGATGATATCGTTTATCTCTAATGAAAAATCACGAGTTGATACTTCTTTCTAATGGAGCTATAGTGATGCAAAAGTTGAACTATTCACTCGTCTACATTAATCCTTAATCCAATCTTCAGCCCAACCACTGATTGGCCCAAGAATTTTTCCTAATTCAGTTCCTTTTTTTGTGAGCAAATACTCTGTCCGAATAGGGCGTTCAGGTATGACATGACGTACAACTATTCCGTGTTCCTCCAGTTCTTTCATTCTTTCCGTGAGCACTCGTTTACTTAAATCTGGAATTGTTGCATGAATTTCACTAAAACGTTTGGGTCCACCAATTAACACATATATAATTAACCCAGTCCATCTTTTTCCGATTAGTTCAAAGGATTTTTCTACCTTAGGGCAAAGATCTTGCGGCTCGCTCATCTCCCTACATCTCCTTATTATCACTTTGTATAATGAAACTCCTGTATATTTATTGTAACCTAAATTGCTTTACTAATGAAGATAAAAATTGTTTGTTAACTATAAAATGATTAATGATAGCAATAACTTGAAAGCTATTATAAGTACCAAAATACGAGAATAACAAATATACTAATTATAAAAAGTAACCGATAAATTAGACGGGTTAAACCGGAATTTTATATGCTTGACTGTTAGGTTTTCATCCAATAATTGGTATGTAAAATGAACTGCAAGCAAATTTAATCAGATGGTCTTGGACCGGCAGCAAGGCCAGAGTTTTCTACTGTCATAATTGGACGAACAGTAATATCTTTATTCACAATAATTTGACAAGATAAACGAAGACAATCATCAAATAATTGATCATCATTCAATCCTTTAGCCACAAATGCATTTTTTTCATTGCTAGTTACTTCAAGATAATCACCTGTCAAAACTTCTACTCTACAAGTTGTACATTTTGCTTTACCGCCACAGCGATGGAGAATATTTACACCATTATCTTCTAATGCTAATACTAACTTTTTTCCCAATTCTACTTCAAAAGTACCTTGACCAATTACAGTAATATAGGGCATTTTAAATCCACCTCACAAAAAATGATTAATCAAAAATGTTTTTTCTTCATGATTAGTTATTCTCATACTTAGCAACATTAAGACATAAAAATGATTTTTTTCGCTAATAACACAAACATTTACTACGTTTTAGAACTTAAAGGATTACTTAAAAATTAAAAATCTCGAATTCGAGATTTTATTCTTGCTTTCATATCAATTGAGTGGTAAAGTGATGTTAGAGGTTAATATTAGTAATGTAGTACAAAATAATAACACGTATCGTAAGCATAGAAAAAACTTAACAATAAAATTTTTTACTCATTCACTTGATTAATCAAGTTAAATCTAAGGAGGAAGTACGATGTATAAAATTCCTGGGCATCATCATATTTCAATGATCACTAAGAACTCTCAATTAAATAATCATTTTTATCAAAACGTGTTAGGTCTTCGGCGCGTGAAAAAGACCGTTAACCAAGATGATCCTTCCATGTATCACTTATTTTACGGAGATTTAACCGGAAGTGCAGGTACAGAACTATCCTTTTTTGAAATGCCGTTAGCGGGAAGAACACATCGCGGAACAAATGCTATTACTCAAATCGGCTTACTCGTACCATCATTGGAAAGTCTTAAATATTGGAAAAAACGCTTTGAGCAATTTGAAGTTAAGCACAGTGAAATCACAACCTATGCAGGTAGAGCAGCACTTCCATTTGAAGATTCAGAAGGGTTGCGACTTGTTTTATTAAATAATAATGGAGAAGAGATACCAGATTACTGGATGGCTTGGGAAGATTCATCTGTAGAGCCTGAGCATCGTATTTTAGGAATGGGAACTGTGGAAATTACAGTGCGCTACTTGGAACGAACAGCTAAAACTTTAACAGAAATGTTTGGTTATATTGAAGTGGTGCGCACAGAAGATGAAGCAAACTTTCAGTCTGTTGCCGGTCAAGCATTCGGTGAAATTGTTGTAAAGCAGCAAGAGGGGCCAAGTGAAAGGCCAGGGCGTGGGAGTATTCATCATTTAGCCATTCGTGTAAAAAACGAGGAAGAACTCCTGTTTTGGAATGAAGAAGTGAAAAAACGTGGATTCTATTCATCAGGCATTGTTGATCGTTTTTACTTTCAAAGCTTATATTTCCGTGATTCTAATGGGATTTTATTCGAAATTGCAACAGATGGACCTGGATTTACAACAGATTCTTCAATTGAAGATTTAGGAAAGAATTTAGATTTACCGCCATTTTTAGAAGAGAAACGTGCAGAAATTGAAGCCAAATTAAAGCCGCTTGATTAAGGGGAGATAAGAAAATGGAAAAATATCGTATCGATTTAAACAAAGGACTAGAATTTGGATTATATTCAATTGGTGATCATTTACTAAACCCATATACAGGAAGTCGCATTAGCGCTGAGCAACGCATTCGCGAATTAATTGAAGCAAGTAAGCTAGCAGATGAAGCGGGACTAGATGTTTTTGCTGTTGGTGAAAGTCATCAAACGCATTTTACAACGCAAGCACATACAGTCATTTTAGGTGCTATTGCACAAGCGACAAAAAATATAAAAATTGCGAGTTCGGCAACGGTGTTAAGTGTATCAGACCCCGTTCGTGTATATGAGGATTTTGCAACACTCGATTTAATCTCAAATGGCCGGGCTGAAATTGTCGCTGGTCGGGGATCAAGAATTGGTGCATATAGTTTGCTTGGATATGATGTCCGTGATTATGAAGAATTATTTGAAGAAAAATTAGAGCTGCTGTTGAAGATAAATAATGAGGAAAGAGTGACGTGGGAAGGGCAATTCCGTGCACCACTGGAAAATGCCTATATTCTTCCTCAGCCTCTAAATGGCCATATGCCGATTTGGCGTGCTGTTGGCGGTCCGCCTGCGAGTGCCATTAAAGCAGGCAATGCAGGAGTACCAATGATGCTAACAACACTTGGGGGCCCAGCGAAAAATTTTAAAATATCTGTAGATGCTTATCGTGAAGCTGCAGCACAAAATGGATTTGACTCAAGCGAGTTGCCTATTGCCACAACGAGCTTATTTTACACGGCAGAAAATTCACAGGATGCACTTCGTGAGTACTATCCACATGTGAATACAGGGATGCAGGCATTAAGAGGCGGCGGTTATCCGAAGCAACAATTCGCTCAGGCAGTTGACTATCGAGATGCATTAATGATTGGCAGCCCACAGCAAATTATTGAAAAAATGCACTATCAATATGAATTATACGGACAACAGAGATTCATGGCACAAATTGATTTTGGTGGTGTGCCATTCGATAAAATATTGAAAAACATCGAATTGATAGCAACAGAAATTTTGCCTGCAGTAAGAAAATTTACAGTTAAAAAATAGGGGGCAAGTAAAATGAAAATAGTCGGTTTATCAGGTTCAAAGGTTGGTTCTAAAACAAGAACAGCGATGAACTACACATTAAAATCTGCAAGTGAAAAATATCCAGACGCAGAAATTACGCTTATTGATTTAGCAGAATTTGAAGTTCAGTTCAGTGATGGACGTAATTATTGGGAGTATGCAGGCGATACAAAATATGTAGCCGAAAAAATAATGGAGGCAGATGCCATTATTATAGGCACACCAGTGTTCCAAGCATCCATCCCAGCTACATTAAAAAATATATTTGATTTACTGCCAGTAAACGCATTTCGCGACAAAGTTGTCAGTATGCTCGTGACAGCTGGCACTCCAAAGCATTACTTAATGGCAGAACAACAATTAAAACCCGTCTTGGCTTATATGAAGGCTCAAATCGTACAGACTTACGTATTTATTGAAGAAAAAGATTTCCTTCGAAAAGAAATTACAAATGATGATGTGCTGTTCCGTATCGAGCGTTTAGTCGAAGATACAGTAGTACTAACGGAAACATATGCGAAAATTCGCAAAGCTAAAGAAGCAGAATACGATTTTTAATAGAATTATAATATCAAAACTTGCTACCGAATAACACCCATAGCGACAATATGATTCAAAGGTATGATGAATGAATTAGGAAAAATATTGATACTGAAAAGGTTTTGACCGCTGGCTGACTTGAAAGGTTTTAACAAGACTTTTTATGGTCAGTTTCTTTTAGATTTAAGCTATTAATAACCCTAACTTGACATATTGGAAAAGCCATGTGGCATAAATTGAATTGAAAATAAATATGTGTTAGGGCGGGTGATTATGATGGTTGTGAAATATAAGAATAATTGGATTCCTATTAAAACACTTGAAGAGATGTCCAAGACCAATTACGACGTCCTGATTGTCGGTTCAGGTCCCGGGGGAGGGGCAACTTTACAAAGACTTTGTGAGTTGTGGAAGAGTCAAGGAGCCAAAAAGATTGGAATAATTGAAAAGGGTGATAAGTTATTTCATTCCCATTCCCTTAATATTCCTACGCAGAATGTGAATACAGCCCGAGATGTCCTTCTTCCTGATAATTCAACAGCTTTAGGTAAACGGTTACCACAATTTTCAGGAGCTACAATGGTATATGCACTTGGAGGCAGGTCATTGTTCTGGAATGCAGCCACTCCGCGCCCTATTCGGTCTGAGCTTAGTAAATGGCCAATTCATCCCCGTGAAATAAATGTATATTATGGGATGGCCGAAAAATTATTACATGTTACAAGAGATTATGCTAAGGGCTCATCGATGCAAAATGTTATGTTAAAGCGACTCCATGCAAACGGGATTTTGGAAGCTGATGACATGCCTTTAGCTTTTGATATGACTCCATCCCGGCAAGGTGAAGTCCACTCAAATCCATGGTTTAGTTCGATCAATGCTTTAGCTGCTGCCTTGTTTGATCGGCCATATGACCTTGCAGTTAACGCTTATGCTTCTAGAATTATTGCTGAAAGTGGAAGAGTGTCGGGTGTCGAAGTATTTTCTGAAGACAAGAGGTCTCATATACTTCGCGCCAAAAATGTCGTAGTATCGGCTAGTACGTTAGAAACTCCGCGTCTATTGCTTAATTCTGGAATCCAAGGGCCTGCAATTGGGCGTTATTTAACAGGGCATGTATCCATTATTGGAATTGGAACAATCGATCGAAGACAGTTCTCTGACAAACTGGGCAATCTCGCTGTATTGAAATTTGAGACAAATGAGTCTCCATATCAAATTCAGATTCTTGGGCCAGACCAATACTTTTCATATCAGCAGTTTGAAGACAAAGCATTAAAGGATCAGCTTATGGTTGTCTACGCATCCTTTGGAAGGGTGGAGCCTCGAGCTGAGAACAGAGTGTACCTTACGGCTGAGAAGGATGAGTTCGGTGTACCGTTACAGCAAGTCCAATACTCTTTAAGCAACAAAGACCGTCAAGTAGCAAACCAGGTTGCCCAAGGCATTAGACAATCTGCAGCTGCTATGGGCGTGACTCTGGATGAATCTTCTTTGGCGCTGAGGCCGCCAGGGGCAGATATGCATGAGGCGAGTACAAGCAGAATGGGAGATGATCCTTCGACATCAGCGACTAACCGTCAAGGTCAAGTACATGGGGTTCAAGGGCTATTTGTAGCTGATAATAGTGTGCTTCCTTCATTAACTGCGGCTGGACCTGTACTTTCAAATGTTGCTTTGGCCATTAGACTGGCAGATCATATCGTTCGACAGTCACAGTAACATCGTATTAATAAATTGATAGCTTTCTCGATTGCAAATGTTCTTTCGTATCTTTCAATGTCAAATAATAGGTGATTATCCTAAAATCAAAATAAAAGTTAGTAAGTTAAAACCAACTTTTACTAGAGAAAAGTTGGTTTTTAATTTTTCTAATTGATTGACACAGACAAAGATAAAACGTAAAATTATCTCACATTAAAGATATTTAATTTAAAGATATTAGCTTTTAATTAGTGTCATAGAAAAATGTAAATTAATTAAAGGGGTGGATAATAAAATGAGTAGCCAAAATGTCTGGTCCAGAGGAATTAGAAGTGTAAAAAATGTCTCTTTTCAGGAAAATTCGCCAACTCATAAAGTTGGATTCGTTTTAGAACCGGGTAATTGGGAAGAATATGATCCATTTCTATTGATGGCGGAAGATTTTTTCCAGCGGGGGACATTCGGAATGCACCCGCATCGTGGAATAGAAACTGTAACATATGTGATTGATGGAAAGCTTGAACACTTGGATAACAAAACAGGCGGAGGGGAATTATTACCCGGAGATGTTCAATGGATGACAGCTGGTAAAGGGATCATTCATACAGAGGACCCTGCTTTGGGAGAAACCGTTCATTCCCTGCAGTTATGGGTGAATCTGCCTAGTGATAAAAAAATGACAGAACCTCGTTATCAGAATATGCGTGCACAGGATATGCCAGTTCGTATTGAAGATGGCGCAGTCATCCGTGTCTTTTCAGGCTCATCAATGGGTGTTACGGCCGGCACGGAAAATCACGTACCTGTTACAATGGTAGAGATTATACTTGAACCGAATAAAACTGTCATCCAGGATCTGCCTGGTGGCTATAATGGATTTCTATATATAATAGAAGGAAAAGGTACTTTTGGCAGTAAAAATACGGATGGCGAGAAAGGTCAAGTTCTTTGGTTGGAACGTGGAAAGGATGCCGAAAAGAGTGAAGTGAAGATTCAATCTAAAGAAAAATTACACGTCTTATTATATGCTGGCCAACCCATTAGAGAAAATGTTGTCGCTCGTGGTCCATTTGTGATGAATTCGGAAGAAGAGATTGTACAAGCATACAAGGATTTCAGAGAAGGGAAATTCGAATAAAAAAATATGTGACGATCTAGCCTAACTGAACATTCCTCAGTTGGGCTTTTTTAATATGCGAAGTATATGCCGAGATAGCATATAAGATGAACAAAGAGGGAAAATTGAGTATAAATATGATTTTGAATCAGGATTTATACCAGGAGGAAAACTTTCATGAAAATCGCTGCAATTATTGGCAGTAATCGTAAAGGATCTTACAACAGAAAGCTGACTGCTTTTATTCAAGAACGTTTTCAAGAGAAAAATGAAATTGAAATTTTAAAAATTGAACAGTTACCAATGTACAGTGAGGATGATGAGTTTAATTCTTCTTCAATCGTAACGGAAATTAAGCAAAAGATTTCAGAAAGTGATGGTGTTTTAATTTCTACACCTGAATATAATCATTCCATCCCAGGACTCTTAAAAAATGCGCTCGATTGGGTTTCTAGAGTTGATACGGTTATGGTTAACAAACCGGTTATGATCATCGGCAGTACGACAGGAGCCCTAGGAACTGTTCGTGCTCAGATTCATCTTCGTCAAATTCTAAATTCGCCAGGCATTTCTGCCCTTATCTTACCTGGAAATGAAGTTTATATTACTTTTGTACATGAGAAAATGAATAAAACGGGAGAGTTGATACATGAGCCAACTATTCAAATTTTGGATCGAACGATGAATAATTTTATTGATTGGATAGGAAAAAATAAATTGTAAAAAAGTAAGGTCTATACCCTTTAGTCTTATAGTTAAAGGGGTATCGACCTTTTTTATGTTTATAGAAATTTGAGAGAGAAGTAAGGAGGAAAAACTCAGAAAATAAGATAATTTTTAGTTTATATCTGGGAAATGCTAATACCCCATTTAGTTACGGTTTATATTTTTGTGAATTTTCCCCATTAACTATAATTTCTCCGCTGACGTTGAACTTCGTAAC
Source organism: Bacillus sp. JJ1773 (assembly GCF_036962035.1). Lineage (NCBI taxonomy): Bacteria > Bacillati > Bacillota > Bacilli > Caryophanales > Bacillaceae > Bacillus > Bacillus sp. JJ1773. Next base: position 6,146 of record NZ_JBALNX010000105.1, on the reverse strand, counting down.
TTCGCCGCCTTCCAATGCGTAATTCGTAACATTGTCTCCATAAGTAATAATGTCTCCATTAATGGTCAAACTTTCAACTTTGCCTCCTGATTTAATACTTATTGCATTTGCCGCAAGCTTTGTTATTACGCCTTTGACTAGGGAATTACCCACAGAGCCATATGTTGTTACGTTTTCTTCCACAGTCATATTTCCAATGGGCTTGCTCACTTGTACGCCTATTGAGCCATCACCATAGGTAGTGATGGATTTAAACTTAATATTTTCAACCGTACCGTCATATTGGTTAAAGCCCCTAGCACCTAACCCATATGTAATAATATCTTGTGCCAAGAAATCTTTTACTGTACCAAAATTCACGAATCCAATACCGCTTGGGCCATAAGATACGATTGGATAATTACTAACCCATTTTTCAACTTTGCCCCACGTATCCAGGACCATATCATTAACACCATAAGTCACAAGCTCACCGTGATGTTCAACTGTTTTTGCCTCAACACCATAAACAATGAAAACAGCAGCAGTAATGATATCTGCTGTACCATAGGGTAACATACCATTTGAATATACAGCACCTGTGGTTAGTGTTTCCAAATTAACTTTGCCACCTTCATCGCCAAAACCACAAACAAAAATGCCTGAGCCAATAACGGGAGCATTTTTAAAGCCTATGCAGATATTTGTTAATCTGCAATCAATCTTACTGTTTTCGTCAGAGTTAAAATTATAAACAGTCAGTGCCCCTTGGTATACATTAACGCCATACTTTTGTGGCTGCTCACTGTAATGTCTGGAATCGCAAGAAGTAATATGTATATTATCTGCAATCAGATTTATCTTGTCTGTTCCTGGCCTAGAAATAATTGAAACCTGCCCTGTAATATTCAAATTTTCAAGGACAATATTCCCCATATCTGGAATGCCGTAAACCGTATATATTGCTCGGTTAGCTTGTTTTGTCATCACTGTTAAGTTTGAGATTGTATTGTTGCGCGTCACACCAAAACCATCACTATTGTTAAAGCTCACCATACATGGACCGTTACTTTTTCCTATTAATTTGTAGCCTTCAGGTAAAGTAATGGAATGCGGGGAAAGAATTGATGTTTCTATCTCCAAAACTTGTGGTGTATTTTCTGAAATGGCTTGCATCAATTCTAAAAGTGTAGTTATTTTTGTTATTTTCATTTTAAAATTCTCCCTTAAATTCTTCTCCTTTTCGATCGAATCCAAAAAAACTCTACTGCTGAAATTATTCTTTCCGAGGAACCTCTCCTCCATACAAACAGCGGACTTTATCAGCTAATGATATATAGTTGGGTTATCGATTGCTGAGGATCGCCTAAACGTTATAGACCAAGATTGTAGGTATAAATCAAATTAAATTTTCGAATAAGGAATGAAGTTTATCATTACTTTTGTAGAAATTTGAAACAGAAGCCAAGAATAAGAAAATGGTAAAAGTGGGATAATTTTTATCTCTAATTCAAGATTTTTTAAGTTGAGATATTTGCGAGTTTGAGTTATGATGTGTTCATAGGTTATAAAAAGTAACCTTAAAACAAAAAGAAGACAAGGTGATGTGAAACCAATTTTATTTTCTGGCCTATTTAAGCTCTATTCCTAGGAACTGATCACTATAAGATATTTAAATATAAAACAACAGGGGGAATAGATTATGATTAAAACATTGAAAAAAACAATATTAACAGGAGCTGCGGCAGCAACCATTTTAGGAACAGCATTTACAACTATTTCGGGAGTAGAAGCAGCAGCACCCAGCAGATATACACAAAACCAAGAAGTGAAAGTGAATAATCACAAATATACACATCTTGAAAGATATAGCTATTCACAAATTAAACAATATGAATTTCGTTTCAAACAATTAGGCTATAACCTTTATGATCAGCACTCTATTATGAATTTTCAAAGGCATTATCATTTACATGCCGATGGGATTCTAGGAAGAGCTTCAATCGATAAATTAATGCGTGTAACGTATAACCAATATGAAGTTGATCTTTTAGCACGTGCTATTTATTTGCAAGCCAATAATCAACCATTCAGTGCCCAAATTAGAGTGGGTACTATAATATTGAATCGATTGCATCACAGTCAATATCCTAATTCCATCTATGGAGTTATTCAAAATGACAGCCAATTTAGACCAGTAATATTTGGAAGATATGCTGACATAAAACTTGATGCCAAATACTATCGTGCAGCCTATAAAGCCATTCAAGGTATTGACCCTACCCGAAATGAGCTTTATGTTCAAAATAAATTAAATATTAAAGCCACTAGCAGCATTTCATTAACAGAAACAGGAGAAATCACTTACGGACAAACCGTATTTACTAGATAAATAATTTTCCATTCAATGATATGACGTGCAAACCCAGCTAAGCATTTTTCGGTTGGGTTTGCAATTAAATATAATAGAGAGAAGGACAATAATTTGAATAGAGTAGTAAATATGATGATGCCGTTGATTATTTTAACTTTCTTTGTAGTTGGATTATCATATACACCTAATTCCGCCTATGCTGCTGAAAAAAATGGGGAAGATATCATCATTATTAATAAGAAGATAAATAAATTAGCCTATATTAATAGTCAAAACAAAATATACATTTTTTCCGTCGCAACTGGGAAAACAAAAGATTTAACTCCAGTTGGAGAATATAGAATTGTGAATAAAATAATTGACTGACCTTATTATAAAAAAAATATTCCTGGTGGAGCTCCTGAGAACCCATTAGGTCGTAGATGGCTTGGTTTGAACGTATATGGGACTCCTGGTAATACCTATGCAATACATGGAAATAATAACAAAAACGCTATCGGAAAGTATGTTACAGCAGGTTGCATAAGGATGAACAACAATGAAATCGAATGGCTGTTTGGAATGGCAAAAAATAATACGAAAGTATGGATAGTAGATTCTAACGAGACATTTGAAAAAATGGCGGCAAACAGATTACTCGAAAAAGGATCTTTTACTGCCAAAAGGTAAGTGCAGTTTTTTTAAAGCAAAAAAATAGAACATATAATTGTAAAAATACATTAATTGATGAAAATGAATGGAGGATTAAATTATGATAGAAGTAACTGTTACTGTTACTGTTAACGGTAAAAATTATTTAACAAATGTTATTGGTGATAAAGGAATAACATGTGACAAAATTAACCTTATAGCTAAAGAACAAGTATTAAAACAATTGAGAAATAAGTAACTCATAAAAAAATAAAAAGGGGCTATCCTAAGCAGTATGTTTACAACTTACTTAGGGAAGCCTCTACATCTTTCAAGGAGTTTTTTCGGCTCCTTTTTCAACAGTGAATAATTAAGGCTCATGTAGACAAACTTATGGTAGGCTCTGGTTATAAATTGAGTAACTTGTTTAATTATTTTACAAGTTGTAAATTTCATCATCCATATAAAATAATGATTACAAAAAGGAGGTATGGCTCCATGAATCAGAATAATTGCGACTTTTCACCGATGAAACAATCATTAAAAAAGGATATCGTCCAAGTTATTTCAGCCCTGCAGAGCAGCTTAGAAACAATGGATAATGAAAATTATTGCCTTCTTGGAAATTTTGAAAAAATAAAAAATCAATTTGTACATATTGAAATGAAAGCAGCTACTTTTTATTTAAACTGTTATTTATCTCCGTTTACGGATAAATATCCGGAATTATCAATCTGTGTACAAAATATGTCTGATCGGAGACATGGAGGATTAATTGTTATTAAACGAGAGGATTCTCTTGAATCTTTGATTCATCCTGGTATCTCAATAGGCGCAGAATTGAGCCATACTTTATTGGAATCAATTTTTTTTCCGGGAAATCCTCTACATGATGGGGCTGTGTTGGTAAGTCAAAATCATATCGTCTCCGCAGCTAATGTCCTCCCACTTTCTGACAAATATACGGGTGATAAAAAACTAGGTACACGTCATCGCTCTGCACTAGGTTTATCCGAAAAAAGTGACGCTCTTGTGCTTGTTGTATCTGAGGAGACGGGTAGAATCTCATTTGCTTTTAATGGAAGCTTGCACCCAATCACTACAGGAGAAATAATTTGAAGTTATAACCTAGGTTTTTCTAAGTCAAACGGAGAAGCCTAGGTTTTTAATTTAATTAAAACTCTTAAATTAAATATCTCAAATTAAAAACAAAATGTTTGCCCTTTTATCAATTGCCTAGTAAACTGAAAGTAGGATGCCTGAAAAAATTCAGTTGAGGTGTATGAACATGGAAACATTTGAACAGGTAGTTAGAGTAAGACGATCAGCAAGTAATTTTTTGGAAAATAATCCAATTTCAAAAAAAGAATTTGATGAAATTTTTGATCTTGTAAAAATGGGACCGTCTGCATTCAATCTCCAGCATACAAATTATCTAGTAGTAATGGATCCAGAGTTGAAGTTAGGCGTAAAAAAGGCAGCATATAATCAACATAAAGTTGGAACTGCTTCAGCAGTAATTATTGTTCTAGGTGATAAGAAGGCTTATCAAGATGTGGGGCAAATCAATGAAGGACTACTTGCTTTAGGAATATTAAGCAAACAAGAGTATGACAATGAAATACAAGATGTAACGTCTTTATATGATCAGAGAGGAGAAGTATTCCAGCGTGATGAAGCCATTCGTAATGCTTCACTGTCAGCGATGTTATTCATGCTTGCTGCTAAAAGCAAAGGCTGGGACACTTGTCCGATGATTGGGTTTGACCCAGAACAATTGAAAAAATTATTATCCATATCTGATCAATATGAACCAGTATTAATGATTGCCCTTGGAAAGGAAAAAGTACAGAGCAGAAAACCAAGAGGGTACCGTAAACCAGTTGACGAATTTGTTACATATATTTAAATGATCATGCAAAAAGTTATTTAAAAAACTGGTTTCACATTTATCTATAGGAAACCAGTTTTTTGTTATTAAATAATCTTTTTTGGAATCATAAATTCCCTTACTAGGATACCTGATTGGGGAAAATGTAATCCCAATTGCCAGGCCCCAACCCCTCTTAGACGATAATTAACCATTAGCTGAAGTTTTTGAGCTCGGGCTCTTGAATCTTCGAACCATACAATATGTCGCTTTCCCGTTTCGTCTCGATACTGATAGAAAGGCTGCTGATATTCTGATGAATATTGGATTGGCACTTGATATTTCATAGCTGTTTCTACTGCAGTAGAGACAGATACGGCACGGGCACTTTCTACTGTCCCATTTGCCATTGTCCAATTATATCCATAGCGTGGAACACCAAGGATAATTTTATTTCCTCTCATGTGATTAAGAGCATACTCGATTGTTTTTCTCACTTCCCCAATGGGAGCAGTAGGACCAGGTGAACTGCTTGTTTCGTGCCAGTCATAAGCCATAATAAAGACAAAATCAACAGCTGCTCCAATTCCTCCGTAATCATAAGCTTTTAACCAAGAAATTTCGTCACTTGTTTTAGCCGGTACCGCTACGGATGTATAATATCCTTCAGGCCTCAATCGATTACTTAAAGAACGTAAGAAGCCACTATACAAATCCCTTTCACTTTCGCGAATCCGTTCAAAATCAATATTTACACCTGCATAGCCTTTTGTTTTGACAAGGTTATAGATATTATTAATTAATCTTTCTCTAATTTCAGGAGTATTTAATACTTTTCTCGTTAATTCGGGACTAAATCCTGTCGGGGTCAAATTGGTGATAACGGCAAGGGGTGCAACCTTATTCTCTTTCACAATTCGAATAAGTTGCTGATCATCTAAAGTGCTCAAACTTCCATCTTCAAGAACATGGTATTCAAAAATTCCAAAAAAAGTATTAATCGGTGCGAAGGTTTGGACGATTACTTGATTCTTTTCAGGTGTAGAAGGTGTTATATAACTAAAACCTTCAGCTTCATACTTAAGTCTAGGGGGCAAATATAACCTCATTCCAACCATTAATATATCGGAGTGCAACCCGTTATATAAACGAATAGTTTCTATTGAAATTAAACTCATGTGAGAAATGGAATAAAGTGAATCCCCGGGCTGAACAATATATATATTAGTCGGAATTAGCAAATCTTGACCTGGTACTAATCTATCTGTTTTTAATCTGTTTATGTTGCGTATA
>NZ_JBALNX010000104.1:0-14386 GCF_036962035.1 Bacillus sp. JJ1773 | reverse complement strand
GAATTAAACTGAGGGAGTGAAAGAAGAAAAGCCGCTTTTGCCCCATAGACCTATTGGAAAGAAAAATTAAAGTATAGGAACTTACGTTCGGGCAATTAGGGATCTTCCCAATGAATAATCTATTTAACTAAATAGAGTTACGGAGGCTATTCTTCAAGGGGAGAGTAGTCTTTTTTGGGCAAAAAGAGTATTCCTGAATGAAGAAGTATCTATTTTATAAGCTTTGATATATTTTATATCGCATCTTTATTAGACACTGTTATTCCATTTAAAAAACTTTTATAAGTTTGTTGTAAACTTTTTTAAGGGGTAAGACTCTTTAATATTGAAGGCATTGGAAAGGAGGAACTATGGATTCTAAGCTACTGTTGGAAATATACAATAAACAAGCAAAAATGATTTATTATTATTTGAAAAAGAACGGTTGTAGCCATGAAGATGCGGAAGATATTGTTCAAGAAAGTTATATGAAATATATCGTTTATAGTAGCGGTGTTCCTTCGGAGAAGGCCCTTTCATATATTTTTACCATTTCTCTGAATGAATTTAAAAAAATGTTAAAGAAAAAAGGGAAAGAACATGTGATTTCTATTGATGATCATCGCTTCTGGAATAATTTCGCGAATGACCAAAATACTGAATCTTTCATATTAAATATCGAAATGAATCATGAAATTGCGCTTACTTTAGAACGCATTCAAGAAGTCTATAAACAGCTTTTATTATTAAAATATGAACTTGAACTTAGTTATAAGGAGATCGCGCTAGTACTGGGAATGAAGGAAGAAACCGTTAGGACGTATTTATTTCGAGCTAGAAAGGAATTTCAAAAGATGTGGAGGTATCTTTATGAATAATAATTTAGATGATATTTTTGATGAGAAGAAAATAAAAAAGGCGATCAAAAAGGGAAAACTGAAGACAATGCTAACGATTGTTTTCGTTTCTATACTCGTATTTGTTGTTTTGAACATAGCCAATTTCGCTATTTCCGTTTTTTTTAGCCAAAAGGCATTTAAGCAATGGGATGCTTATGTCCGACTAAGTACTCCGAATGGCTATATAAGTGAAACAGTGGATTCACGTGGTTTTTTAGGAGGAATGAGCCATTATAAAATATCAAAGGATATGAAAATTAAATCCCTCGTTGTCGAACAAAAGCAATATCAATACGGTCTTATTCCATCTGTTCTGATTTCAAGGGGTTCAGGTGGCAGCATTGGAGTCACAGGAGAGGATTGGCAATTTGCCTATAAAGAAAATGGTTGGAGAGAAATGCTGTTTTTTCATCCAAAGGTTGCTTATAAAAAATATAAAAATGATGAAGAACTGATTAGTAGTATGCAAGGGGAAAAAATATATGAGGTAGCACTCTCCTTTGATAAGCCATACAAACTAAGTGAATTACCTTTTAATGAGCTTCCCGAAATGACTTGGTTTTGGGTAAACACTTATAGCAATAGCCAATTAAACACATTTCAACAAGAGGCGATTGAATATGATTGGTCTGCAACGTTTATTAGGGAGAATGAAGCATTAGGCTTCTCTATAAGAAACTCTTATACTTCTACGACAGATTTGGCATATGAATATGATGCGTTCCTAAAATTACTGAAAATGAGTACTTTCAACGAACACAAGAAAGTTTACAACGCTATGAAAGATATCAAAATAGACGATGTAGAAATATTAGGGGTAGTTGCTTATGGGACCAAGGATGAAATATTAGAAATAATCAAAGAGCCTAGCATCAAAGCTACTTCACTAGGAGGAGTCATTGATAATTTTTAGTGACTACACTAATGGCTCAGTATAGGGCATTACTACAAAACGGTAATGCCTTTCCTTATTGAAGTAATGGGGGCTTTAGCACAATAATTAAGGTGTTATTTTTGCAGCTTTTTCTCATTTTCCACTATTCAACAATCGGGCGCTTTTCTGAAATAAGGAAAGCGTCTTCTTCATGATAAGTGCCATTTAATAAAGGAAAAATATCAAGAAGAATTGATTACTAATGGGGTAATGATAATATGGTGTTGTAAAATTTGCACTTAAACTGGAAAAGAGTTGAATAAGGATTTTGATTATTATGGTATTCTTCATATAAGTATGTGGTTTGAACAAGATAGAATGAGAGGAAGCACGCTTTTTATGATTAAAATTGAAGGACGAAAAGTTGAGTTGAAAGAAGCTACTCAACAGGATATTGATGAATTATATTTTTGGAAATATGAAGAAAAGGAACAAGAAGCCAAGAAATGGAATGGTCCCTACATACCTGAACCTTACATAACGAAAGAACAATTTCAAATAGATTGGGAGAAAAACTATGAAATTGTCCCCAACATTCCCAATACACTAATCATTTTTGTAGGAGATAAGTTGATTGGAACAGTTGGCTCTTATTGGGTGGATAAAAACACTAATTGGTTAGAAACTGGTATCGTGATTTATGATAAAAATTTTTGGAATGGTGGTTACGGAACTGAGGCGTATAAACTTTGGATTGATTTCCTATTCAGTTCTACTGAATTGCATCGGTTAGGGATGTCAACTTGGTCAGGAAATATAAGAATGATGAAAGTTGCAGAAAAATTGGGAATGAAAGAAGAAGCAAGAATAAGGCAAGCAAGAATGGTGAATGGTGAATATTTTGATGCTATTAAAATGGGGATTTTACGAAAAGAATGGGAACGGTCTTCTTGAAGTAGTAGCTTTAGTAAAATAACAGAAGAGCTTTTATTGCAGTTTCACATATTTTTCAATATTCATTGATCTTTTAGCGGAAGAAGGAGTTCGGCTGAGTGATATAAAAGTTATAACAAAATGGGTATTTGATATGGCAGAAAGAAGGAAAGCAGGTACATTTAATGGAACAGGTCCGAATGATAAATTAACAATGGAAAAGCTATTATATATCTATGTGAAGCCGTTACCAATAGCTACAGCGAATTAGTATGGGCAAATGAACAATTTTTTATAGAGCACAATGCTTAGCCATGGACAGAAATGCCCTTATGGATTCCTGAGGACTTCTCATTAGAGTGTGAAACCAAACCTTGGAAAGGTTCTTTTTCCATCAATATCGAAAATGCAGTTCATGAGGGCCTTACCTCCCGGCCATTGGAAGAGACGATTGTTGAAGTTTATGAATGGCTGTAAGCAAGAGCGCAATCGAGCCTTAAAGCAGGGATTCACGCGAAAGAGAACGGAATCTGTTAGATGCTGGATTCAAAACGATTTTATTGGATTACAGAGAATGACATCTGGAGTCCATGTGGACGGTTCTTGTGGCCAGGATCTTTTTACTAGAAAACCGGTAGAACCGTCCCATTGGCATTTCTCATAGTTTCTTTAAATCATCATTTAATCTCCGGGCTTGATTTTTGAAGTAAAGGTAAAATGTGATCCAACAGATTGTAAAAGTGACGATGGAGATAAAGAGTGTTAACAAAATACTTTGTATCGTAAATGGAATCCATCCGATCGTAAGGGCCAAGATGAAGTAGAGGATCGTGACGGTTAAGAAATGGAAAATAGTCTGTTGAGAAAGCTTTAAAGTTCTGTTTTCATAGTACATAGAACTCACTGTAAAAAACCATCCGCAGAGAATAGAACCTATCGAGTTCTTCAAAAATAAGCTTCCATCTATCATTTCGAGACCGCCGAAAAGGATTGTTAAATTCGTGTAAAGCACCGCAATGAAGCCTCCAAAGAAAATACCGATGAAACTACGAAGTATAAATGTCTTCATTCTGTTTTCCTCCTATTAAATTTTAAAGCATCTTTTATCACAGGGACATAGGTACGAGACACGTACTCTTTCTTACCAGATTTGAAATAAACGCAGAGTGTACCATTGAATGAGGCTTCAAAATGGCTCAATTCATGTAAATTGGCAATAACCGATTTAGATAGGCGGATAAATTTATTAGAAGGAAGCATGGCCTCAAGCTCATATAACTTCTCTTTTAAAATAAATGAATCCGTCCCTGTTACAGCAACTACATGTTCTTTTTCTGTATGAAAATAGTGAATATCCACGGGTTTAAGAATATGCTGCATTTCACCTTTTTTGGCAATCAGGAATGGCTGTTCCCTTCCGTGAATGAAGTCAATTAGTTCCTTAATATTGTCGTCTAACTCAGGGCTTTCAATAGTAATCTTCGTTTCTTTAAATGCTTTATCGACGTTTAAAAAAAGTTTCAAATTTCAGACACCTCTTTTCACCAAAAATTATAAATGCTCCAGCACGCGATGTCTGTCAATACTTGTTCTTTTCATTCACTCCTCTCATCATCGCTCTAATCAAATTGTATGTGGATTTTCCAAGCAAGTCTGCACTATTCAAGTATGTGGCAGAAAAATGAAGGGTAACTTGAAGAAAATTGATAGTAACTTACATGAAAGGAGGCATGCACTGATTAGCGAAAAACATAAAATGAGCGCTATCTTTAAAGAAGCGCTCATTTTTCATTAAAGGGCTATATTCTGGAATAATACTTGATAAGGAAATGGGATATTTATGTAATATATATTGTTTTGTTAATATAGGATTTAGGTTGAGCATATTGGTGTTGTTCTATTGTTCAACACTTAAGGTTTAAATTTCTAAGTTGTTGACTAATGAATTCAAACCACTTATTTTTAGCTAAAATAAATGTTCCTATATTTCTATAATTAGTTTTAGCTATATACTCATCTAACTCATATCCATAGTGGCGAATTACATCTGACAGAAATTTCGTAGAGCTAATGAATAAGCTTAGCAATGGCTGTGTCGAAATGATTCCATCTTTTTGACGCAGCCCTTAACTGTTGTTGTCCAGAAAAAAACTCAACTCAAAAAACAATTCACAAGAAACATGTAGTCAACACGAAGAAAGCCTGCTATAATTGACACTTGCTCAAAAACGAAGTCTGTGTCTAGTGAGAATTGTTTTTTCAACTGCGTGAAGAACGCCATCGGTTGAGCCAAAGCAGTCTTCAAATACATATCACTGACTTCCGTTTTTCGTCTATGCAATCACGGAACCATGGTTTAAACCGGTTTTTTTGGTGCATACTTGAGTTAATAAATATTTATCTAAAAGGAGAATACTATCATGAGCGGCTATAACGCAGTAACAGCAAGAAATACGGAAAATGCTCCAAACGGTAACGGTCTATATTCACAAACTGTTGCTTTCTCTCATTACAATAATCTTTCAGCTCAATTACCTATCGAACCTAAAACTGGTAAATTGGTAGCAGGTGGCATTAAAGAGCAGGCTGAACAGTGCTTTAAAAACATTAAGGCAATTGTAGAAAGCATTGATCATGTTATGAGCGATGTCGTTAGAATCACTGTATTCGTTAAGAATATCAAAGATGTTGACGCTGTAGACGAAGTTTATAAAACGTTCTTCCCAACTTATGTTCCTTCACGGACAACAGTTGCAGTTGCAGCTTTGCCTATGGATGCTTTGGTGCAAGTTGAAGCACTTGTTTCACACGGTGAGGGTACAATTCCAAACGCGCCACAAGCAGGCGACCTCATTAAGCTTACAAATAATACGGCAAATGCACCAACAAGTCCGCTATCTACACAAACTGTGTCTTTCTCTCATTACAATAATCTTTCAGCTCAATTACCGATCGATCCGAAAACTGGCCGATTAGTAGTTGGCGGTGTAAAAGAGCAGGCTGGACAGTGCTTAAAAAATATTAAGGCAATTTTAGAAAGTATCGACGTTCCTTTTGACGATATTGTTAAAATTAATATCTTCCTTAAAAACCTATCGGATACTGAAGCCGTAAATGAAGTTTATAAAACATTCTTCCCAGACTCGGCTATCGCCAGAGCCGTAGCTTATGTCCCTGCACGGACAACAGTTGAAGTTTCAGCTCTACCTATGGATGCTTTGGTACAAATTGAAGCAGTGGTGTCACACGGAGATGGTACACCTCCACAAGCTATTGAAGACAGACATGGAATTGTTATATGGGCGAACAATACTGACAATGCACCAAAGTGTTCCCTATCTACACAAACTGTAGCGTTCTCTCATTACAATCACCTTTCAGCTCAATTGCCTTTGGATCCAAAAACTGGTGAAATGGTAGCTGGTGGTGTAAAAGAGCAGGCTGAACAGTGCTTGACAAATATTAAGGCAATTGTAGAAAGTATCAACCACGTTATGGACGATGTAGTTAAAGTAAATATCTTCCTTAAGAATATTGAAGATATGGATGCTGTAGATGAAGCTTACAAAACATTCTTCCCAGGCGGTGTTCCTGCACGAAGAACAGTTGGCGTATCAGCTTTACCTAAAGATGCTTTAATCCAAATCGATGCAGTTGTATCAAACGCAGAAGGAACACCTCGAAAAGCATAACAGGCATTTGTTTGTAAATACTGGAACTATCAAAGTTACTTGTTAATGCCGATGGTGAATGCGAAATCGCATATCCTATTCATAAAAAGGGGCTGTCTCAAATGAAAATCGAGACAGCTTCCTTTTTTTAACAGGCCAGATGAAAAAGCATCGAGATTTTAGCCGATTATGGCAGAAATCTAAGATGCTTTTTTAGTTTTCGGGCATAACAAAAAAACTGGGTTAGCTTGCGAATCTATGCAATTGAATTTTTATAGAGGGTGACACCTGAATTTTAAGTTTGGATACTTTTGTGAAGTTTGTTCCGTTTATAGCCAAAACACAGAAGCATAAACTCAACCTTCACACTTTGTTTCTCTCTTGTTAAAAATCTTCGAAATCCGTAATCTTCCTTCAAAACTCCGAATACACCTTTCACTTGGATTGATCGATTCTCCCGAGCGAGTCAGGATACGACTTTAAGTAAGGAAATACACTCTAAGTTAGAGCAAGGGGTAAAGCAACTCGATTTAACAACGATGGCAGATTTGAACAACTCTATATAAAAATCCTTGTGAATTACCGGTGGAAAAAAATGTGGATCTTCCTTCAGGGGACATAAAATCTTCGTTACTGCTGCATACTATTTTTATCAAAATATATTAATGAATTGAGGTTTTTGAAAATGGATGAAATGAGAACTACAAATCAAGTAGAAGAAGTAAATAAACACCTTAAAGAAATTCATAAGGAAGCCGAAGAAAGAAGAATTGAAAATCAGCCTCAAACTGGTAAAAACGAGAAAGCCATTGAGCCGTTTTGAGCCCATCAGACCTGTAGGAAAGCCTCCAGATCTGATTTGGGATACGAACGGCAAACCGAAGAATCTTATTGACCATAAATATCATAAGCAAAAAATAGCGTAGGAGAAATTTTTAATCTTACGCTGTTTTATTCATCGTTATGTCAGCAAATGTTTCAGCTGCAATATGGTTTTTATTTCGGATGATATCGGCGGGCGTTAACGCTCGCCTTTTTATATGGTACGGAGATTGTGAAAATTTTTTTTAAATTAATTGGAAGGCATACCCGATATAAAAAAACTATGACTATTATTCCAACACCTATCCTTCTTCATGAAAAGACAGATTGTAGAGAATCATTTAATGAAAAATTGGTATTTATCGATAAGATTGTGAAAGATTGTACTTAAGTTAAGGATGTAGAATAGTTCAAGAAAGATAACAAAAAATATTAGTAAATATGTTTGGCGTGAAAGGAAAAGTAATGGATAAGGTAAAACTTTATTTAAAATATCGAAAGAAATCATATCTTTTAAATACTGCACTTTTTATTGCAGGGTTCATAGTTGTTATTTTTATATTTGGACCTCCGAAGTATTATGTTATCCCTATTTTATCAATCATAACGGCTTATGTTTTTTTAGAGTTTGTAGAATATAAACGTTGGAAAAAAGAAAATTATTGAGTTTAGCAACCTCAACTAACGGGGCTATTCTTCAAGAAGGAGAATGGCTCTTTCTTATTAATGTAAATGGCAGGATAGTTGAAGAAAAAAAGGATAAAGTAATTAAAAAATTTTGAAAAAACATCAAAATGGAGGATGTTGAAGAAGTGGCTGATTATTACTATATGTTATTTTTGTCGCTTGTAATGGTAATTGGTTCAATCGCTATCATTATGTATTATTATAAAAAGCAAAAGAAACAAGGTAGTTCTTATAAAATGCCAATGAAAGAAAGATTTATTATCATTACTTTTACGCTGTTTTCAGTCATTTGTTTTATATACTCCATACGATTTTTACCAACTGTAATACTTAATCAAACTGAGGAATTTAAAGGAACATGTGATGTGTTTATTTTCGAAGGGATAAAAAGTGGAGGTGGTTTACAGGTTGAGTTTAAGAAAAAAATTATTGGTTTTTCTCGTCAAGGATATAGTGAAGACCAGGATGGAACTTATTACTGTGAAGTGGAATATTATCGTAATTCAGATATAGGAAAATCATTAAAAATCTATGATTTACATAACCATACATTAGTGAAGCCTAGATAATCTATTTATAACTTTTTATTCAACTAAAGGGTGCAATCCTTGAATAAAAAGGGATTGCTCATTTGCTAATTGAAGTAGGGCGGAAAACTTCATTGATTAAGATTGTAACTTTTTGTAATTTTATCCGTGTAACTGATACCGAACAGAATGCAGTAAAACTTACAATAGAGGAACTAGCCTTATTGAAGTAATGGGGGCGTTACTTTAAGATCCAGCTGCCAATTCAAGTGGCTTTTTTATTCAACTAAAGGAGCAGGATAGTTGATGAAAAAATGGTAATATGAAGATATAAGGAGGTTATTTTATGGTAATTCAATCAAATATGACTTCAAAAGCTATAACTGAAGTATGGGTAGATACAGTACAGGTTTTTCAAAAATACAAGGTTCTAATTACAAATAAAGCATTAAAAGAATTAGTTACAGACAACTCTCTACAAGTATTATTAACTGAATTAAATAATGCAGTAGGTAGTTCCACTGCAACTTGCATCGAAGGCGGCTGACAAATGCCATCTAAAAGGGAGTAGGTTACTCCTTTGATACAATTTCTATCAAGTGAAAGGCTACCGTTACTTTAATAAAGAATTTAATCATCGGAGGTATTTATGGGTTATTGTGAAGATATGAGAGAAATGATTGGGAATACACCACTAATATTTGTACGCCCGAGTGTAGCTATCATTAATAATCAAGGAGAAATTTTACTGAGCCGAAATGTAGGTGGAACTTGGACTATTCCAGGTGGAGTTTTACAAATTAACGAGTCAGTTGAAGAATGTATTAAAAGAATTGTCTTGGAAGAAATAGGATTAAAAGTAACGATGTTAAAATTGTTTGGTGTCTATTCTGGTAAGGAATTAATCAATCGAGTCGAGGAAAGTGGCGATGAATACCATCCAGTTGCAATTGGTTATTTGTGTACCGAGTATGAAGGAGAAATAACACCTGATAGCAATCAAGGAATAGAAGTACAATTTTTTGGATTAAATCAATTACCCGAAGAAATAGACCCTTTTATTAAAAACAAGTTAATTGGGTTAAAAGGTCAACTTGAAAAAAAGTCCTCTTATTAAGCTCACCGGGCGTTAGTTTAACAAGAAAGGTACATATGATCTTCCACAATTGGGCGCTTTTTTCTAGTAACATTTCCTGATTTAATGATCGCTGCTCACAAAGCAGTACTTGAAAATGCAGACGAAGATTTGTTTCGTCCAACTCATGAATCATATAAGTAATATAAATCTAAAAGTTTTACTAAAATGTGTGGTTCTGTTCAACAATCGGGCGCATTTCTAGACCAAGAAATGTGCCTTTCTTAATGAATCGGGCCAAATTATAGAATAGTGAAGGGAACCAACCAAGGAAGGATGAGATAAATGACTTTACTATTAAAAAATACGGATATAAAAGGCCTACTCTCCCCACAGGAACTAATTCCTGAATTAAAAGACGGATTTGAAAAGTACTCCATAATGAGAAACATTGATGGACAACGTGCAAATTCACCACTCCCGAACGATTATTCAAGTTCAATGATTATTTTTCCTGGTTTGTTAAACGAAATACCCGCATATACCGTGAAGGTTCACGCTAAGTTTCAAAATCAATCACCATCTATTAAAGGAGTAATTCATCTTCATGATTTAAATAATGGTGATTTGCTTTCAATTATGGATTCACCTTATTTAACAGCTGTTCGAACCGGTCTCTCTGGAGCACTTGGTACACATATACTTTCACATTCGAATGCTAGTAGAGTTACAATCATCGGTTGTGGAGTCCAAGGAGAGTTACAATTAAGATCATTAACATATTTTCGTAGCATCTCAAAGGTGTATGCTTTTGATCTAATTCCGGAAAAGGCCCGTTTGTTCGCCGATAAAATGAGAACGGAACTAAATATCCCTGTGTTTGCTTCTGAAAGTTTAGAAGAAGTTACTAAACAAGCAGAAATTATTATTTCTGCAACTTGGTCTGAAGAACCTTTTCTTTTTCCTAAAATGATACAGCCGGGTACACATATAACTACCCTGGGGGCAGATCAACCTGGAAAATGTGAGATCAGCGCCGAACTTATCCAACAATCGGTTTTTATTTGTGATGACATTGATCTTTCTGAAAAAATGGGTGCTATTGGTGGAGCTGGTCTGACAAGAAAGGATGTAGATCCCTATGAACTAGGAGAAGTTCTTGCCGGATATCGATCTGGACGCACTAGTCCAGAGGAAATAACGGTGTTTGGTTCCGTTGGTTTGGCATTTCAAGATCTTGTTGTTGCTTGGAATGTATACCAAAAGGCAATTGAAAAAGGAATAGGAGAAAGCTTTGATTTTAACTTGTAGAAAGTATGGATTTATTTTTGTTTGGTTTTATTATTCAACAAACGGGCGCTTTTCTGTAATAAAAGAACAGCGCTTATTTTCATTAAAGGGCCATTCAATGGAGGAATAATTTTTATTACATCTACATATAGGACTATAATATAATTTATGGTGAGGGGAGATGAAAAATGAAAAATGTAAACCACGTAATATGTGAAAAAAGATCCTATACTAGAGAGTTTACTTCTCACCAACATGAGTTTGGACAATTTCTATTTCCATTAAAAGGCTCCCTAGATATACAAACGAAGTGGCAAGAAATCAATCTTAACCCAGATTATTGTTTTTATATTCCTCCCAAGTTAGAACATAACTACTGTTCTTTGGATAGAAATGAATTCTTAATTTTAGATATTCCAATACAATATTTGCCATATAATACAAGTGACATGTACATACGGTTGGATCAACAATGGGGTTCTATCCGATATTTGCTATTGGAAGAAGCGAAGAGTCAGGAAAGCACATCCTCCTTAGTAGATTTGACAAGATATGTAACAAGTAAACTTCAAATTTCTAAGCCACTTTCTATTGAATACATTCATAAACATTATAAGGAGTCAATTAGACTAGAAACTTTAGCAAGGATTGAGCATTACCATCCAGTATATTATTCCGTATGGTTTAAGGATAAAACCGGTAAAAGCCCAAAAGTTTATATATCTGAACTTCGTTTGAATGAGGCCAAACATCTTTTGATTTCAACAGGATGGTCCATATCGAAGATTAGTGAAGAATTAGGTTTTGAGAATTCTTCGTCGTTTACTAGATGGTTTGTCCGTTGTGAGGGGCTGCCTCCTCAAAAATTTAGAAATCTTAATAATAGATAAAAAGGATATTAAACTTGGTATAGAAAATTTATTATGGAATTTTCTATTATAAGTTTATATTTCTTTTTATCTTTTTTTATTGGGGTGAACAAAATGAAGGAGAAATTAGCTCCTTTTTTAGTATTACTTGCTGCAATACTTTGGGGGACTACAGGTACAACACAGGCACTTGCACCTGAAACGGCACACCCGATTGCGATCGGGGCTACTCGCTTAGCAGTCGGAGGAATATTTTTAGTCATAATTGTTCTAATAACAGGAAAATTCAACTTTACAAATTGGCCATTTAAGACAACCATATCAGCTTCTTTGAGCATGGCATTGTATCAACCATTATTTTTCTCAGCTGTTTCAATTACAGGAGTGGCCATTGGAACAGTAGCAGCCATTGGGAGTGCGCCGATTTTATCAGGTCTCATAGAATGGTTGTTTTTAAAAATTCGCCCTTCTAAAGTTTGGTGGTATTCTACTTTTCTATCCATCTTAGGTTGTCTATTGCTCTTTGGCAACAAAGAATCAGCATATGTTAATCCTGTTGGAATCTTAATGTCATTAGGGGCTGGGTTATCCTTTGCAAGTTATACGATTATCAGTAGAAATTTGGTTGTAAACCATTCGTCTTTATCAGTAGTAGCAGTCGTTTTCACTCTTAGTGCAATCTTTTTATCCCCGTTTTTATTTATTTTTGATATGTCCTGGATAATGAGTTTCCGAGGTGTAAGTGTAAGTCTTCAACTTGGAATTGTGGCGACTGGTATCGCATATTTACTATTTGCCACAGGACTTATCCATGTCTCATCATCCAATGCAGTGACGCTCACGTTAGCAGAACCATTAACAGCAGCGTTATTAGGGGTTTTAATTGTGGGTGAATACTTAACTATTACATCTTGGTTTGGGATTTTCCTCTTAATGCTAGGAATCGGAATATTAATATGGCCATCCAAAAATTCTAGTGGCCAAAAGGAGCTTGAGATGGTTCAGAAAAGAGTGATATTAAAAAAATGATTAAAAGGTGGTTATATTCTATGGCAAAAATTGAGGATTTTTTTAAATTAGATATTCGTGTGGGCACGGTCATCAACGCCACACCTTTTCCTGAAGCAAGAAATCCTGCTATAAAACTACAAATTGATTTTGGAGAAGAGATCGGTATAAAACATTCTTCGGCTCAAATTACACGAAGATATTCATCTGAAACACTTTGTGGACGTCAGGTGGTAGGAGTAGTTAATCTCCCTCCAATGCGTATTGCAGGGTTTAAATCTGAGGTATTGGTAATAGGTGGGGTTCCGGAAGCGGGGGATGTTGTTCTTTTGAAACCCGATGAGCCAATTACAAATGGAACATGCATCTCATAATATTTGACTTAAAACAGGGATGCCTATTTATTCCTAAAAGCGCTAATAGAAACTGATTGTTATTCAATTATAGGGCGCTTTTCTGAAATATGGAAAACGTCTTTCTTCATGAAAAGGGCCATTTAATGGAGTAAGAATCTCAAGAAAAAATTGAATAATTAGGGTGTATATGAAAGATTGTTCTTAAACCAGTCTATTAATAAATTAAATTTTTATGGTAATATGATTACAAGAAATTATCCAATATTTGCTATAAAAAGGAGGAAAAAAAATAAAACAAACCTTTAATCTCAAATTAAATGTTTATTTACTACTTACAATCATTCCGTTATCCGTTCTTGGATATTATTTTGCCGTAAACATTGAATCACTGTTTTTCTTATACGAATGGCTTCTAGCTGCATTAGTCTTAATTTCAATACTATACTCCATTAAAAATATAGTATCAATTAGAAATGAGCTGAGGTGGGTAGCTATTTCTATTTTGGCTTTTTTAATTCAATTTTCAGTACTTGGATTATTTTTAGGACCACTAACACATTATCTAATGTTTTATCTTTATTATGTTTTTGCAATACTTTCTTTTGTTGTTTTTATAATAGCAATAAGAAAAAACAAAACTTTAAGAATTATCCCGATAATCTTTACTATAATAACAGGATTATTCACGCTATATATTTTGTTTTTAAATGCTTTGTGGGGAAATAATTTAAGTTAATACCAAAAAGGGTGGAAAATGATTAAATAATGAAAAAGGAATTAAGAAATTTTTTGACTGAGATCATAGTATAGGTATTCAATTATAGGGCGCTTTTCTGAAAAAAAGGAAAGCGTCTTTCTTCATGAAAAGGGCCAGATTGTGGAATAAAAGCAAAGTTGAAATAGCAAAGGTTTACAATTAAACTTTTGGAAAGAATAGTTTAAATATGCGAAAGGGGTATTCAAATAAATGAGTTTAGCTAGTTATATTGGTTGTAATGTAGAAATCTCCCTTAGTGATGATGATTATAATGATTTAATGTATATTGGAGATTGTTTTTCAAACGATTACAACAAACGAGACGTAAAAAAACACCAATTTACTACACCTTTTGTTTATGAGGTATCTAGTCACTGGGGAATTGAGATTTCAAAATATATGGATCAAAGAACAAGTATCAAATCGAAAAAGAAATTAATTGCATTATGTGAGATTATGGATAGTTATCTTGAAAAAGATGATTATTTTGAGCTTTTTAGTTGTTGGGTTGGTGAGGAAAAAGACAAACGAGTCGGTGAAATAACTTTAAGAATTGATAACCTTAATGTTGATATGATTGAAATGCCTGAAAAAACATTAGTACGAATTGAGAAATAACAACTTGTTCAACAATCGGGC